>JAEURE010000165.1 GCA_016789485.1 Anaerolineales bacterium
TGGCAAGGAAACTGCACTCGCGCAGATCATCAAACTTGTGGAAGATGCGCAAGGCAGCAAGGCTCCCATCCAAAAGATAGCAGATCAGGTTTCGGCAGGGTTTGTGCCGATCGTGATCGCGATCGCTGCATTGACATTCCTGGGCTGGTATTTCTTTGGCCCAACTTTGCCGATCAATTCGGATATAAATAACTTCACCCGCGCGCTGATCTACATGGTTGCTGTGCTGGTGATCGCCTGCCCATGTGCGATGGGGCTTGCCACACCGACCGCCATCATGGTTGGGACAGGCAAAGGCGCTGAAGCAGGGATTCTCTTCCGCAACAGTGAAGCGTTGGAACGTGCGGGGAACGTCTCTGTGGTTGTGCTTGATAAAACTGGCACGATCACCAAGGGTCAACCTGCTGTGACGGATATTATTTCAATTGGTGTTTCGCAGGATGAACTATTGAAACTGGCTGCCTCTGTTGAGAAGGGGAGTGAGCATCCGCTTGGTGAATCCATTTGGGCGGAAGCAACTACTCGTGGGTTGACTTTAGTAGAACCAACTGGTTTTAAGGCAGAGGCTGGACATGGCGTTCAGGCCGAGATCGAAGGAAGAAGCGTCATTGTTGGGAACAAGCGAATGTTCGAGGCGAGGGGAATCCAGTTAGGGAATCTCGAGTCTGAGGTATCACGTCTTCAGTCCGAAGCAAAAACAGCAATGCTTGTTGCGATTGATAATCAGGCTGCTGGAATTATCGCGGTGGCGGATACGATCAAGGATAGCTCGAAGGATGCGATTTCTGACCTGCATAAAATGGGCCTGAAGGTCGCGATGATCACGGGCGATAACCAAAAAACTGCGGATGCGATCGCGAAGCAGGTTGGTATTGATGTGGTGCTGGCGGAAGTTTTGCCTGAAGGTAAATCTGCTGAAGTGAAGAAATTACAAACAAGCGCCGAAGGTGAGACATCAAAAGTTGTTGCCATGGTCGGTGACGGTGTGAACGATGCGCCTGCTCTTGCTCAAGCCGATGTCGGTCTTGCAATAGGAACAGGTACGGATGTGGCGATGGCTGCGGCGCCTGTGACCTTGATGAGCGGTGACCTGCGCGGTGTTGCACGTGCGATCTTGCTCTCCCGCAAGACGCTGTCCACCATCAAACAGAATCTGTTCTGGGCGTTTATCTACAACGTCATCCTGATCCCTGCAGCCATGTTCGGATATTTGAACCCAATGCTCGCCGCTGGTGCGATGGCATTCAGCAGTGTCTTTGTGGTGACAAACAGTTTGCGCTTACGAAGTGTGAAAATTTAAGACGATAGATCACGGACGATGGACCACCATTTATGGTCTGCCGTCCATCGTCCGTGATCAAGAATGAAATGATGAATCCAATTCCCGAACCCCAAATCATAAAATCCGCTTGCGGCGGAGAACTGAAAGACCCATCCCTTTACCCAAGCGCGGACTTTCACGGTGAAACAATTTACTTTTGCAATGCCGCTTGCTTGAAGGCATTTTTGAAATCTCCCGAAGCCTTCATGGCTGGCGAAGTGGAACACCCAGAGGAAGAGGCTTAATCAGCCTGTAGAAAAAGAAGGAAAAATTTAACATGAAAAAGATCGCTCTATTTACTCTTGTAATACTTGCGTTGACCCTTGCTGCATGTGCTCCGAAAGAAGCCGAAATGCCCAAGGCTGAACTGCCCGCTGGCAAAGCCTGGGCCGAAGGCAAGGAAATTTATTTCGTTCACACTGAAGCATCCGATGCGGGTGTGGCTGAAAAACTGACAGGCATGATGAAGTCACCCGTTATTCTCGTGCCTTCGCTGGCAAGTGTGCCCGATGAATCACTTGCGAACGTGTATGTCTTTACCAATGGGCTGGAAGGTTCAGGCCCGTTCGGTTTTCAAGCCGATGTGTTTGACAATCCTCCTGGCACAGATGGCTATTCTCCGCTGCGCCGATTGAACGTCATTGCTTGGGGTGATGGCGCCACAGCCCGCGAATTAAAATCCGTTGCGGAAGTGTTGGATGCGGAAGCCGCTGGCGAACTTACCATCGAACAGCCTGGTGTTGTCATCAACATGCCTTTCGTCGTTTGGGACGGCGGACAACGATAAAGAAATAAATAACAGGGAGCGGCCTGCTTTATTGAATAAGGCCGCTCCTGCATATTGAGGTTCCATGTCCAAAAAACAAACACCTTCTGTTGACCCTGTTGTGATCGTCATGCTCGGCGTTGTATTCGTTGCAGTTGCCGCTGCAATGATCGCATTCCAACCCGACTCGAATTCCATCAACATCGCCACAGACGCAGGCACGATGAGCCAGCTTCTCGTTGCATTTGTCACTGGCATCACCACAGGCGGCTTAAGCTGCCTTGCGGTGCAGGGCGGCTTGCTCGCAAGTTCCCTCGCTCATCAGATCGAGCAGGATTATGTTCAACATGCTGCGACAACCAAAAAAGCAAAAGCAGCTCCGCGTTCCAACTCCGCATTGCCCATTGCACTCTTTCTGCTTGCGAAACTGGTCGCGTACACATTGCTTGGCGCGCTCCTCGGCTGGCTGGGTTCCTATCTCACTCTCAGCCCGCTCACTCGCGCCTTCCTCATGATCGCCATCGGCATCTTCATGATCGGCAATGCGCTGCGCATGTTCAACGTCCATCCCATCTTTCGTTACTTTTCCATCGAGCCGCCGAAATTTATCACACGCTACATCCGCCGCACTGCCAAAGGGACAGACACCGCCACGCCGATCTTCCTCGGCTTACTTACCGTTTTTATCCCCTGTGGTGTGACTCAAGCCATGATGGCAACCGCCCTCGGCACCGGTAGCGCACTGATGGGCGCAGCTTTGATGTTAGCCTTCACCCTAGGCACCAGTCCCGTCTTTTTTGTGGTCGCTTATCTTGCCACTGAACTCGGCTCGAAACTCGAAAAATTCTTCATGCGATTTGTCGCCGTCGTTGTTTTAATCTTGGGACTCGTGACTCTTGACGGTGGACTCAATTTGATGGGTTCGCCCCTCTCGCTTCAAAACATGACCCGTAGTTGGTTCCCCTCTCAAACAGAAGCCAACGCTGTAGCAGATTCTCCTGGAACCGCCATCACCGACGAGATCATCCTCAACGTAGAGAATGAAGGATATTTCCCCACCACGCTCAAAGCTCCTGCTGGAAAAGATCTAACCCTGAGCCTCATCACAGACCAGACCTACTCCTGCGCAAGAGACTTTGTCATCCCCGCCTTGAATTACTACGAACTACTGCCTGATACCGGAACCGTTCAAGTGACCATTCCCGCCCAGAAAGCAGGCTCGACTCTGTTCTTCACCTGCTCGATGGGTATGTATACAGGGCAGATCGTATTTGAATAAAATAACAATCATTGTGGAGCCCTTATGATCAAAAAAACCTTCAAAGTCTCAGACATGACCTGCAGCAACTGTGCCATGAAGCTTGAATCTCTCGAAGATACGCTCGAAGGCGTAAAGGAGATCAATGCCAGTTATCACAGGTTGGAGATGGTCATCGAATATGACGAAACGAAACTGAACGAGGAACAGATCATCATGGCAGTGAAGAAAAAAGGCTATACTGCCACAGCTGCTTAATGACATCCCGCAGACATATTGTCTGCGGGATGTTTGTTTGCGCATCCATTCTTTAGAAGGGAAAGAATGAGATTGGCACTAATAGCGTTTGTGATACTTCTCATCTTCACGGATCGGTTGGGCATGTCTCTCCGGCATGAAGTGACTGAAGGGATTTATGACTGGCATGAGCCCTGGCAGGATGGACATAAACAGTTTCCCAAATAACTTTAAAAAGGTGCGGAAATTCATGGACTTCATTGTGTTATCTCCTTGGTAAATGTTCTCTAGGAGACGCTAATACCGTTTTGTAAGTTCCGAAATTGGACTAGTACTTTTGGTTGGTGTATACTCGCCTTATGCCCAAATATTACACCCCCAGCGAAGCTAACAATCTGCTTGAGATCGTCCGCCCGATGGTGGGGGAGTTGATGGAGATCAGCGAAAGAATCCGCGAACATCAGCCGGAGATCTGGTCGGTGGTGGAAAAGTCCGCAGGCAATGGCGGGAACCCAGGCCTGAGCAAACTCCTGCCGGATTTTGACCGCCTCGATATCCTGATCCACCGTCTGCAAGACATGGGCATCGAGGTCAAAGACCTGACCACCGGGCTGATCGATTTTCTCGCGGTACGCGATGGCAGAGTCATTTATCTTTGTTGGAAATACAACGAGGAGAGTATCCAGTTCTGGCACGAGTTGGATGCGGGGTTTGCAGGCCGTCAGTTGATCGATTGGGAATAAAGACCCATTTCCATTCCATACGACGACATAGTCTGTGGAGATATTGTTAAGTTTGAACCTGAAGCAACTTTTACCCGTTCTGGTGAAGACGGACATTCCAAAAAACGGCAGTGAGCAGATGAGCATAACCAAAATTGGACGCTACGAGATCGGATCCGAACTGACCCAGGGTGGGATGGGTGTGATTTTCCTGGCAAAAGACCCTTACATTCAGCGCCAGGTCATTATCAAAGTCCTGATGTACAGCCGCACGTTGGATGACGTCTATAAGGATTTTTTTCAACGCGAGGCCGAGGTGATCGCCGCCCTGGAACACCCCGCGATCGTTCCCATCTATGATTTTGGCTGGCATGGTCCGCAACCGTATATTGTCATGCGTTATATGTCAGGGGGAACTTTGCAGGACAGATTGAATCAGGGTGAACTGAAACTCACTGAAATGGCTCACATCCTCAAGCGCGTTTCTGATGCGTTGGATGCAGCCCATGCCCGAAATATCATTCATCGCGATGTCAAACCATCCAACATTCTATTCGACGTGACGGGCGAGGCCTTTCTCTCTGATTTTGGCATTGCCAAGTCCCAAACCATTACCGATGATGATGGGGAGTGGCTGGTGGGGACGCCCGCCTATATGAGCCCCGAACAGGTGCAGGGAAAACATGTGGATGGTCGTTCGGATGTCTATGCCCTTGGCGTCGTCCTCTATCGGCTGCTGACCGGACAGTTCCCCTTCTCCAGCGACTCGACCACGGCCCTGATCAATTCACATGTGGAACTGCCCGTACCGGATATTCGCAAGGTCAAGGAAAACATTCCCGCTGTATGGCAGGAAGTGATCGCAAAGGCGATGGCCAAGGATCCGAATGACCGCTATGCCACGGCCGGTGAATTTGCCAACGACGTGAGCCAGGTGGTTTCAGGAAAATGGTACTTGAGGAAGTTGTAACCCCCGCGTACTTGCCCCTCAATGACCTTGTTGTTTGTGATAAGGTCATTTTTTGTTTTATGGATTGAAAAGGAGAAAAATGAACAAAGGTATTCTCAGCGGTATCGCCGCATATGCGATGTGGGGATTCTTCCCGATCTACTGGAAATTGCTTCACGATGTACCCGCTTTGCAATTACTGGGTCATCGCATCGGCTGGTCTTTTCTGTTATTGATGGCATTTATTTTTGTTACAAGGCAATGGCAGGATTTTCGCGCTTCGGCATTCAACCCGAAGGTGCTTGGTATCTATACGGTGGCAGGCGTTTTGCTCTCCCTCAACTGGCTTATTTATGTTTGGGGGGTGAATGCTGGTTTTATCGTAGAGACCAGCCTTGGATATTTCATCAACCCTTTGTTGAGCGTTCTGTTTGGCGTATTCTTTCTGCGTGAAAAACTGCGCCCAATGCAGTGGGTCCCCGTCGTTGTTGCAGCCATTGGTGTCATTTATCTTACCGTTACCTATGGGCGCCTTCCGTGGATCGCGCTTTCTCTGGCCGTCACATTTGGATTGTATGGCCTGGTTAAAAAACTTTCCCCGCTGGGCTCGGTTTATGGGCTTACGCTCGAGACAGGCATTGTTTTTCCGATTGCGTTAATTTATCTTGCAATTGTCCAGTTGAACGGTACCGGCGAATTCCTCCACGACGGCCTTACGGTTGACCTTCTGCTTATCGGCGCGGGTGTGGTCACCACCATTCCGCTGCTTATGTTCGCCTCCGCTGCAAAGCAAATCCCATTGAACATGATCGGTGTGCTTCAATACTTTGCCCCCACCATCCAGTTCCTCATTGGCGTATTCATTTATAAGGAGCCCTTTGACACGACCCGCTTCATTGGTTTCGGCATCGTCTGGATCGCATTGATCATCTTTTGGGTTGAAAACTTATTTGCCCATCGTAACCCCGTCGACCCCGTGCCGGAATTATAGATTTTTACGCGTGATATACCTGCTTTAGAACCCCGCACGACCCTCCTTTTTGCCCTCCCAAGACCATGATTTAAATCCCGAATTTTGATTACATAGTAATTATTCCAAAGTCTGTCGGAT
>JAEURE010000166.1 GCA_016789485.1 Anaerolineales bacterium
CGCGACTCGGCGAGTCAAATTATCAGCTTGCGATTGGATCAAGTCACGGATGACATGTTGAAGCGTGGATAAAACTGAATGAAGAAAAAAAGCCCGTCTCAATCTTGAGGCGGGCTTTTTGTTGTGAAAGGCTTGAAGAAGATTTCAGAATAACTCTTTCTCTTTCATTCATCCTTCATCTTTTCACTTACGGTTTCGGCGTTGACGTTCCTTCGAGCTTTTCCAGCGCCTCTGCCTGGGCAGTCAACTGATCGTTCGCAGCTTCTGTGGCGATGGTCACAAAGTTGGGTTCGCTGGGAACGCGGCTTTGCCAGATGTCAAATGTTTCCACACCATATTCTTCCATTGCGGCGGTCAACCAGTCTGCAAAGGCTTTTTGCTTGGCGTTTTCCAATTGATCTGCTGTAAGCGGACGTTCCTGCTTGGCGATCAACTGAATGATGTGATATCCAAAATCACTCTTCACGGGTTCGGTGGTGATGTCACCTGGGTTTTTTAATGCAAATGCTGCATCTTCAAATTCCGGAACCATTGCGCCGCTTCCAAACCAGCCGAGGTCCCCACCGTATGCACCGGAGCCTGTGTCTGTGGATAATTCTTTGGCGAGCGTGGCAAAGTCTTCTCCGTTTTGCAGTCTCACGATGATGTCTTTTGCAGCCTGTTCGTCAGCCACCAAAATGTGACGCGCCCAAACCTGTAATTGAGTCGGAGCGATATCGGCAGTGATCACTTCCTTGAGTTTTGTTTCGAGAAGCTGCGCCTCGAAAAACTTGCGGAAAACCTGCTCGTCAAAACCGAGCTTTACCATTCTCTGGTTTGCCTTTGCGATCTCGCTTTCAAAGCCTGCCTGAGTGTAGGGTGTTGCGGTCGGTTCGGGTGTGGAGGTTGGCCCAACGGTTGGCGTGGCGCTGGGGACAAGTGTCACTGTGGCTGTTGCTTCAACAGTGGATTCTGCCGTCGCTGTGGGGGCAAGTGTTGAAGTGGGAGGCGGCGTCTTTGTAACCACAGTAAATGCTTCTGCCGGAGCATCCGGCAAAGTGACAAGTGTCGGCGTGGCGGAGGGAATCGGTGTGCCGTTCGGGTAGTAATCGAACGCGCTTTGAACGGCCTCGTTCAACTCGGCTTCATCAATAGTGATGCCGCGCTTTGTAGCTTCCTGGCGGATCAATTCTTCATTGATCATTTGATCCAATACGGTTTGACCAACAGATACAGGGGCATTCAAGCTGCCTGCGATCTGCTGGAGCTGGCTTTCCACATTCATGCCAAATTGCGCATATTGTGTGTACAGGTTGTATTGGCTTAATAATTGCTGGCGCTGCAAACGTACACGCGGCTCAAAATCCTTGACAAGAATTTCCACATCACCGACTTTTGCCACCGGGCGGTTGGACTGGAAATATTTGATATCCAGCCAGCCGTAGATCAGCAAAAGCACAACTGCGGCAAGGATTCCGAAGAATGTGTACAGGATGATGCGTCCCTGCTGCCGCTCGCGCTGCAGGCGGGCAACATGTTTCTTGTGCAAAACAGCTTTCTTATCCTGTTCTTTGGGCATAGTCATACTCCTTCATGAAACTAACATGATTCAACTTCCCTTTTCCATATGATTGAATTTATCCACAGGGGAGAATCCGTTCAACTGGGCCAGCGATTCTGATAAACCATGCAAGGCCGCCCTTGCTGGCAGGGTAAAGTCATTAACATAAATTCGGGGCATGGAAATGTTTCCCATGCCCCGCGAAAATCTTTTGGCAATTAGGAACGGTTATCGTCCAATGCCCTGCCGCTGAAGGGCAGAAGTGCCACGTGGCGGGACTGCTTTACAGCCGCTGCCACCACACGCTGGTGCTTGGCACAGGCGCCGGTCTGGCGGCGCGGGCGGATCTTGCCATCTTCCGTTATATATTTGCGCAGCAGGTCGACCTTTTTATAGTCAATGATCAACTGCTTGTCTGCGCAAAACTGACAAAACTTGGGCTTTGCGAAAAACTTGCGGTCACCGCCGCCTTCGCCGCCCGAGAAATTGCGCTCATTGCGTTCGTCACTCATGTTTACTCCAAAACTACTTGTGTTACAGATTCCTTCTTAAGAAAACTGCAACGATTAGAACGGAAATTCATCTTCCACCACACCATTTATCGGGTCGGCAGAAGCGCTATCAACTTCCTGTGAATGGTTATTCGAATCGCGCCGTTCGCCCAGCATCATCATCTCGCTGGCAACGATCTCCACACTGGTATGCTTTGCACCTTCTTTATCATCCCAGCGGCGGGTTTGCAGGCGTCCTTCAATGTAGACCTGCTGCCCTTTCAGGAGATATTGTTTGCAAATTTCAGCGAGATTGCCCCAAGCCACCACATTGAACCATTCGGTTTCATTATGCCGTTCGCCGTCCGCACTATTCCACGAACGGCTGACCGCCACTGAAAACGTGGTCACGGGTTTGCCGGAAGGGGTGTAACGCATCTCTGGGTCTTTCCCAAGATGGCCAATGATCTGAACTTTATTAAGGCCTCGGCTCATAACATTCTCCTTGGTAAATTACCGCGCAATTCTAAAATAAACTAGCCAACAACAGAAAGCATATGACGCATGATCGATTCCTGATAACGCAGGTTGCGTTCCAGGGCAAAAGTCGCGGCGGGCTCCATGGTCACATTCAAAAGAACATATTGACCTTCACGGTGCTTGTCGATAATGTAGGCAAGTTTGCGGCGTCCCCACACCTCAGCCTTATCGATACTGCCGCCTGATTCACTGATCCAGCCCTTTACTTTGTCAAGCACGCCGTTAAAAGCGGTCTCATCCAAATCGGGTTGGATAATGCACATCAGTTCATAATTACGCATTGGGAAATCCTCCTTTCCATGGGTTTGATCCTGTCCAAGTCGTAGACCTGTCGGGAACGGAAAGGCACGTGTATTGAAACGTACCTATTTAATTAGCGGGGCGAAGTTTACCACAGAATCTTTGCTTTGGATGAAAAAATGCCTCTTCCCTAACGGATATTTGCTCTCGTCCGAAGGGCATTTTTTCTTAATCCTATCCTACCTCACATAGATTGGATTGCTGTAAATCCACCCGCGGCGTTTGCCCAAATATCTTCGATAGGCTTCGACGCGATAGACGCCTGGCTCGGTGGTAATGTGTGTGCAGGCAGTCTGGTTCTTCCAGGTCTGGATGACCTGCCCGTCTTTCAAAAGTAATATCTCAGCTGAGAAGGGGATTTTGGCCTGCAGAGTCACCCCGCCTTTGGCTGGGATCTCATCGCCCATCGAAACAGAAGCATCTTTCCCTTGGGCAGTGAAGCGGAATCCTTTTGTCGGGGCTGGCATATCGTAGCCAACGAAACAATGTCCTGCGGCTAATGCTTTATAGATTAGATTCCTGTCCTTGTTTACATCCCCGCTCAAAGGTTCAGAAAGAAGCGTGTGCGTATTCACAGCGCGGAAATGAAATTCGTATGGGAATATCACGCGATGGATGGGTCCCATGTGCATATCCAGTGCATGTGCATCCGAGCCGCCAATTGCAACCACTTTTTGGCCGCTGGCAAGTAGTTCATCCCATTTTGCGAGCGTGT
The DNA here is from genome assembly GCA_016789485.1 of Anaerolineales bacterium. GTDB lineage: Bacteria > Chloroflexota > Anaerolineae > Anaerolineales > Villigracilaceae > Villigracilis. The sequence goes on from JAEURE010000166.1 coordinate 3,587, forward strand.
TTGGAATGGGTTGATGGGCAACGAGGGCGGGAAAGTAGGCATAGAACGCGCCGTGAAGTTTGGTGGGAACAATCGTTTTTAATTCACTTAAGGCGTTCCATAACTCAATGCCTGTGTAATTCTGCACTGACCAGTCTTCCCACGAGATGTCCGTTTCTTTGAAAGCCTTTGCTTCAGGATCATCTGGGTGAGCAAGGAAAGCCAACCCGCCCGAATCGCGTACCTGATTGATGAGGTTCTGCGGGTTTTCAGCGAAGGTTGCCATCTCGCGATTTGCGCCAAAGACCAGCAGGTGATTCTTCTGCGGGTCACGCGCCTGATCGTGAACTTCCTCGCCGATCAGCATGAGGATTTTTTTGTTCTTTTCCTTGTAATAGCCTTCGAACCCGTTGACAAGGATATTATGGTCGGTAACGATGACCACATCCACACCTGCTTTGAAGGCAGCAGCGGCAATATCCTTGTGCAGGCCGCTCCCGTCCGAGTATCTGGTGTGCATATGCAAATTGATGATGACTTCGTGCATAAAATTCCTCGTTTCAAATTCTTTCCTCCTTCATCTTTTGTGATTAAAGATGAAGGAGGAAAGAATTTTTGCCGTTAAAGCCTCTTGTTGACGATTCACTTCCCAAACAGGTATAATTCCCCCGCTAATTTCAAGGAGGCACATTGTATGGCTAGTTTTTTGGATATTTCGCTGATTATAACCTCGGTTGGTTTGATCCTTAGCGTAATCCTGCAAAGCAAGGGTGCAGGGCTTGGTGGTCTGACTGGCGCGGACACGGGTGGTGTGTTTACCGCCCGCCGTGGTATTGAACGCATCCTTTTCTGGGTGACGATCGTACTTTCCGTGGTCTTTTTCGGCCTTGTGATCACTATTATCATCCTCGGACGCTAATTTTCACAAGCCCCTGTGAAGGGCCGCCGTTCCATTGCCCTGAATTGGGGTGGCGGCGGCTTTTCTTTATTTATATAACCTATGAAAAAATTACGCTGGCAAATTCTGGTTGTTGCTGTCACGATAGTGATCGTAGCTTTGCTGTTGCTTAGCCAGCAACCAGTAAGTGTTATTACGCTGCCCGAGGCCGCGCCCGGTGGAATTTATACCGAAGCGCTTGTGGGGTCAATGGGACGCCTCAACCCGATGTTGGATTGGAACAACTCTGCAGACCGCGATGTGGACCGCTTGATCTTCAGCGGTTTGATTCGTTTTGATTCGCGCGGCCTGCCGCAGCCTGATCTTGCCGACTCGTGGGGTGCATCTGCAGATGGCACGATCTACTACTTCTCCATCCGCCCAAATGCGGTCTGGCATGACGGGCAGCCTGTCACCAGTGATGATGTGCTCTTTACTATCGAGATGATCAAGAGTGCTGGCTCGCTCTTTCCACAGGATGTAAAAGACCTGTGGTCGCAAGTGGAGATCAAACGACTGGATGACAAAACTTTCCAGATCAAACTTCCCGAACCGTTTGCCCCGTTTTTGGATTACGCCACGTTTGGTGTATTGCCAAAACATCTGTTGGAATCCATCCCTGCTGATCAGCTTGCCACTGCAGAGTTTAATTTAAACCCTGTTGGCACTGGCCCCTACAAGTTCGATCGTTTATTGACAAGCGGCGGGCAGATCACAGGTGTGGTGCTCGTTCCCAATCCTGATTATTTCATACAGCCTCCGTTTATCGAGCAGGTGGTGTTTCGGTATTACCCAAGTTCTGCCGCTGCTTTTGAGGCGTATCAGCAGGGTGAGGTGCTTGGCATCAGTCAGATCACCAATGATGTTCTCGAACAGGCTTTGATGGAGCCGACCTTGTCGGTGTATACCAGCCGCCTTCCGCAGATGGGTTTGGTTTTTCTCAATAATAACAATCCAAATGTTCCATTTTTACAGAATGCCGCCGTGCGACGCGCTCTTTTGCTTGGCGTCAATCGCAATATCATCGTCTCTCATATCTTGAAGGGACAGGCGGTGATTGCAAATGGTCCCATTCTTCCGGGGTCGTGGGCATATTATGACGAGATCGAAACTTTCGAATATGATCCGGATGCCGCCACAGCGTTGCTAAAGCAGGAAGGATATGTAATTCCTGCCGGCGGCGGGGATGTGCGCGCCAAAGACGGTCAATTCCTGACCTTTACACTGGTTCATCCCGATGACGCACTCCACACTCAGATCGCTCAAGCTGTTCAATCAGACTGGGCTTTGATTGGCGTGAGGATCGATTTGCAAGCAGCCACATACGATTCGCTTGTCAACGATTTTCTCACCCCGCGGAATTATCAAGCCGCCCTGGCGGACTTGAACACATCTCGCACGCCAGATCCTGACCCATATTTGTTCTGGCATCAATCTGAAGCCACAGGCGGACAAAATTACTCGCAATGGGATAACCGCACTGCGAGTGAGTTCCTTGAAACTGCCCGCACCGCCGCAGATTTTTCGGAACGCGCACGCTTGTATCGTAATTTTCAGGTAGTATTTACCAAGGATATGCCATCTCTGCCCTTGTATTACCCCGTCTATTCTTATGGTGTGGACGTTCAGGTACAGGGCGTGCAGGTCGCACCGATGTATGATGTCAGCGACCGCCTTGCTTTGATCACAGAATGGTATCTTGTGACCCGACGTACTCTTGAAGAACAAGCAACATCGGCGCCCACGACGGCACCGTAAAACAAAAGGAGAAGCAACTATGTCAGATGTTCAGAAAGCATTGGAATATGTCCGCGGA
>JAEURE010000167.1 GCA_016789485.1 Anaerolineales bacterium
GAATTGGTGGCGAGAGTCAAAGCGGCGCTGCGTCGTCTGCAAACAAGAGCAGGCACGAGCGGAGAGAGAAGCGTACTTTCTTTCAAGCACGTCCGCATTGATGCGGGCGCGCACACCGTCCACGTCAATGACGAATTGATCGAATTAACCTCCATCGAATTTGATCTCCTCCATGCGCTGGCTGAAAATCACGGACGCGTACTTTCGCGCGAACAACTGCTGGAGAAAGTGTGGGGCGGCGAGTATTTCGGCGAGATGCGCGTGGTGGATGTTCACCTCGGGCATGTGCGCCAGAAACTTGGCAGCGACGAATTCATCGCCACCGTACGCGGCGTTGGCTACCGTTTTGATGATGAGCCGCTTTAATCGAAAGTAGTTTTTATGAAATATATTAACGAACACCTCGGCGCAAAAATTTTTTTCTCCAACATCCTCGTCATTGCAATTGGCGTGGTGGTTCTGCTGATCGCAACCGAATTGGCGGTGCCCGCCGCATTTCAACGACACATGGGGCAAATGGATATGTCCACGATGCAGGGAATGGGATTGGGAAACGGGAATGGACGGGGCGGCATGAATTCATTCTTTCAAAATTTTCGAGCCAGCGTAACTGAGTCATTGGCTATCGCAACAACCGCATCTGTGGTCGCGGCTTTGCTTGTCAGTTTGTTTATCAGCCGCCGCATCGTTGCGCCTGTACAAACTTTGAACAACGCATCACAGCACATTGCCGACGGACAATTCGATAAAAGAGTTGAAGTAACCGGCGAAGATGAACTTGCTCAACTTGCGGCCAGTTTCAATCAAATGGCATCGCAGCTTGAAGAAGTGGAAAACAAACGCCGCCAGCTCATCGGCGATGTCACGCATGAATTGCGTACCCCGCTCACGTCCATCAAAGGGTACATGGAAGGCCTTGTGGACGGCGTACTCCCCGCCACGCCTGAAACCTACAACCAAATTCACAATGAAGCCAGCCGCCTCGCGCGTCTTGTAGATGATTTGCAGGAACTCAGCCGTGTGGAAGCCAGCGCCTTTTCTTTGGACATTCGTCCCGCGGATATTTCCCAGCTCGTGGGGACAATCCTCAAAAGACTTTCTCCACAAGCGACGACAAAACGCATCACTCTCCGCTCGAACCTGCCAGCCAATCTTGGGCATGTCCTCGCTGACGAAGATCGCATCACGCAAGTCCTCACCAACCTCGTGGCGAACGCCCTGCAATACACACCAGAAGACGGCATAGTCACCATCTCTGCAATTCAAAAGGACGACGAAGTTCAAGTGTCTGTTAAAGACTCTGGCATTGGAATCCCGCCTGAGCATTTGCCAAATGTTTTCACTCGCTTCTACCGTGTGGATAAGTCCCGTTCGCGCAATGCAGGCGGCGGCTCTGGCATCGGCCTCACTATCGCTAGGCATCTCATCGAAGCGCATGGCGGGCGCATTTGGGTTGAGTCGGAAGGCGAAGGAAAAGGCAGCACTTTTTCTTTTAACTTGAAGATACAAAAGTAAAATTAAATCAAAAAACTCCCTGAGACTTTCATCTCAGGGAGTTTTACGTATTAAGAATGAATTAGCTGACGACGACTACGTTGGTAGCCTGCGGGCCCTTGGGGCCTTTCTCAACGGTGAATTCAACCTTCTGACCTTCTTCAAGGTTTTTGAAACCGTCACCCTGGATCGCGGAGAAGTGGACGAAAACATCCGCGCCGCCTTCACGGGCAAGAAAGCCGTAGCCCTTGCTTCCGTTGAACCATTTGACTGTTCCGATAATACGTTCTGACATGTTTGCCTCCTATGGCAAATAAAAAATTTGGAGGACCCGGTTCTTTCGCCAGAACATACAAAAAAACGGCTCATGGACTTGTACCCATGAGCCGATGGTTATACTTCCAAAGCGAACTTACTGGTATCCGTGTAGGCCACAACTTTATCACGGTGATTGTGTGGCGTCAATGAAAATTCAGGCTGAAATTAAGCCTTCGTCACGCTGAATTTTTCCTTGCCGATCTTGTAGTTGCCGCTGTGCTTGATAACCTGGTCAACAGCTTCTTCGGGAACATCCACGAAGGAATGCTTATCCTCGATGCGGATCTTGCCGATGGTGTAGCCGGGGATGTTGGCATGGAAGGCGATCTGTCCAACGATGTCATTCGGGCGGATGCTGTGAGCCTTGCCTTTGTTGATCTTCAAACGCACCATGCCTTCTTCGTGCGAATCGCGGCGGGGTTTCTTTCCGGCAAAATCACCGCGTTTCGGTGCATTGAAATCACGCTTACCGCCAGCAGCCTCACCCCGTTTGCCGCGGCCAAAGTCACGCTCAGGTCTGCGGGAGAAATCAGCCTTCACATCGGCTACTTCGGCAATGGGACGCTGTTTCTCGTCGGCGCGGGCAATCTTGATCGCGGCTGCAGCGATATTCACCACATCGTGACCTGCTTCGATCAATTCCTGTACCATTTCAAGCTCACGCTTGAAACGTCCGCGGCCAAGCCAGATCTTGAGGTTGTCCACAGTCTGTTGTTCGCGGTGTTTGATGATATCGGAGGTGGTGGGCAATTCCATCTTGGCAACGGGCTGTTTGGTGAGAGCTTCCACTTCGCGCATACGGCGTTTTTCTTTCGGCGAAATGAGGCTGATAGCAATGCCTTCCTTGCCCGCGCGGCCTGTGCGTCCAATGCGATGAACGTACACTTCAGCATCATCGGGTAAATGAAAATTGAAAACATGGGAAATATCATCGATGTCCAAACCACGGGCGGCGACATCAGTGGCAACCAATACTTTCAATTGATTGGCACGGAAACGTCCAAGCACACGTTCGCGGGCGTTCTGATCGAGGTCACCGTGAATGGCTTCAGCGGGGATGCCGCGGACGACCAATTCATTGGCAAGCTGACCCGTCTCTGCGCGGGTGCGGGCAAAGATCAGCGCACTGTGAATAGGCTCAATCTCAAAGAGACGAGTGAGGGCGTTGATCTTGTCACTTTCGTGGACGAGGTAATAGCGTTGTTCGATGTGCGGGGTGGTGAGTGTGCTTCTTTTAACGGTAACAGATTGAGGATCCCTCATGAAGCGATTTGCCAGAGTGCGAATCCGTGCGGGCATGGTGGCGCTGAAGAGGCAGGTCTGACGCTCGGGAGGAGTCATCGAAAGGATCTTTTCGACTTCTTCGACAAATCCCATGTTGAGCATTTCATCCGCCTCATCCAGGACGACAGTTTTGATCTCGTTCAAGACAAGGACTCCACGCTCGATCAGATCGTTCAAACGGCCGGGCGTGCCGACAACAATATCCACGCCGCGTTTGAGACTGTTGATCTGCGGGCTGTAGGGCTGACCACCATACACGGCGAGCACACGCACATTGAGGTGCTTGCCATATTCGATCATCGAATCGGCGACCTGCAATGCAAGTTCACGCGTAGGCGCAAGTATCAGAGCCTGCGGATTTTTTTGTTTTTGAAAATTGTGAAGAATGGGGAGGGCGAAGGCGGCTGTTTTGCCTGTGCCAGTTTGGGCCTGACCGATTACGTCAACGCCGGTGAGCATGAGGGGAATCATGCCCGCTTGAATGGGTGTGGGCTCGGAATAACCGAGCTCAGTGATGGCCTGCATGATCTCGTCACGCAGGTTGAGAGAAGAAAAATCGGTTGTCATCTGTATCCTTTTGATGTCGTTGCAAGGGAGCGAAGCGGCTGCAACTACATACTATATGCGGGATGTTTCGATGACTCCGTTTTATCTTCCTTCTTGCCAACAAAGTTTACTTTTTCAAGCAAACTCGCCCAACAAAAAAGCCCGACAGGATTTCATCGGGCATTCGTTCAGAGTGATCAAAACAACTTCCCAAAAATTTTGCTCTCCGATGAGAGCGGAAGTGAGTTTACCACAGATTTTTACGAGTGGGGGCTGCAACCCGCCAATCAAGGCAAGACGATCCCATGTCCAGAAGGGTCGCCCCTACTCCAGCGTTTCCATGCTTAGCAATGTCCACACACCCTGGTCTTTCACGCAATAGACGCGATACAACCGCTTGGACTGAATGGCCTCTTGCAGCGAATCCGTGATATTGAATTTAATACTATCCATTTGCAAAATATGAGATACCCGGGCCGATTGATGTCCACGCCGATTGATACCGCCTTGGGACGTGTACGCTTCGGCGCGCGCTTCGATGACCTGAATCTCTCCCAACGGGCTGGCTGCAAGCGGCGTGCCCATGCTCCGCGCCATTTCCACAGAAGCCTGATACTGCCGAGGGACAATGACAAATATAAACAAGACTGCAAGGATCAAAGCACCTATCATCACCGGGAAGAACAAACCTCCCAGCGTATTCCGCAGTATATCGAACACACCCACAAAATATAAAACCACGGCAAAGACAAGAAACCCAAAACCGAATATCAGGGAAATGACCGGGCCTTTATTATCATATTTGTTTGCGGAATACTGCATGAAATTCCGCGCCTCCTCGAAACGTTTTAACTGGGCGGGAGAATAACGTCCCTGTTTGTTTGCTTCGAGATCGGCAGCAGTGAACAAGCCATTTTGCTGTAATACCTGATTATGTTCCAAAGCAGAATCCATGTAGTAGTCTCCTTGGTGAAAATTATCAAATGGTCATTAAAACGATTGCTATTAAAGCGGCGGCGATGCCGATCCACTGATTGCGATTGAGGCGTTCCTTGAGAAATATCCATGCAAGCACAACGGTTGCTCCCGGGAAAAGCGAGCTAAGCACAGACGCCACATCCAGCCTGCCAGCCTGCCCGGCAAGAATAAAGNAGAGATTCCCGCCCAAATCCAATATCCCATTGACTGAGATAATGGGCAAAGCAGATACATCGATCTTCCACTCGGAACGCGTAACGAGCAGATACGTGGTAATGAGGACAATGCCGCCTGTGCGTGAAAAGATCATCGGCCAGAACGCGCCACCGAATCTTGTAGCCTGGTGCATCAGAACAAAGTAAAAGCCAAAGCCTATGCCTGCCAGCAGCGGCAGCTTCAAGTCCGAAAGATGCGAGAGAATATCCTTCACGCTGCCTTCGCCCTGAGAGATCATCCAAACCGCAAAGAGGGCAAATCCAAACCCGATCAAGGTTAGAAAATCAGGCAAGCCTTCGGTGAACATTCCGATCACAACGGGCAACGCTGCCGCCAGCAATGCAGAGACAGGGGCGGCAATACTCATCACCCCGGTTGCCATGGCATGATATAGAAGCATCAGCCCAATAGTGCCAAGCGCCCCGGCTACAACAGAAAGAATTGCAGACCGTGAGTTGAGAAGAGGCTCTCCTGTCAAGCCAATGATTCCAAAGAGAACCAGAATGCCGATCACTTCCGCGTAGAAAACTGAACGAAATGCGCCCACCTTGCGCGCAGCAAGCCCGCCTGTAAAATCACCCGCGCCCCAACTAAGCGCGGATGCAAGACCAAATAAAATGGAAAACAAGTTTACCTCGATGTGTCCTGGGGATCTTTATATTCAAAGTATTTCTTCAAACCAAGCATGTGCTTCTCAAGTAAATTCCAGGTCAGCAATGCAATCAATATGGAAACAATATATGTAGTGACGGGATACAAAATGAAGGGCTTCCAACCGCGCAGTTCGCTGTGCCAAAAAATGTCCAGCAGGATAAGGACGGCCGTCATATGAAAAAGGTAAATGGAGTAACTATATTTTCCCAAAAAGGTAAGGATGGGGTTACCGAAGATACGGCGCAGTATATTTCCCGGTGGATGGGTGATAAATACGCCGATCAATCCCAAAGTGAACAGCGCAGCGGTAGTGTATCCGCCAAGCATCAACGGTATGCTGGAATGTTCCGGGTGCGGTGACCCAGGCAGGGATAATAGGTGCAGGATGATAAACACGATAAACGACACACTGAAAAGGGGAACAGCGAATCGGCGCACTTTTTCTAGTGAACCATCATAGGTCAGGAATACTGCCAACAATCCGCCGAAGAGCATCTCTTCAAAACGGGCAAAGGATGTGTAATAAAAGAAAGTGGACGCTTCACTCACATTGGGCCAAAGCAGAGTCCCCAAGGTCCGTGTGACGATTGACAAGGCAATATATCCAATGCTGGCCTTGACCAACTGTTCCTTCTTCAACTTATAAACGATAAAGGGCCAGATAAAATAGAATTGTTCCTCGATTGCCAGAGACCAGGTAATGCCAAGATATTGTGTTATGTGAAAATCTTTGAAGAGCAATGCCCAGTTTTGCTGGTAAAGCAGCATGATCGGCAGCGCTGTCTTTAATTGCGCCGTAAATTCTGGTTCCACTTTGGGAG
>JAEURE010000168.1 GCA_016789485.1 Anaerolineales bacterium
GTTAGCCGAGACTTATTCCTGTGCTACCGTCCTTGCTCATCTCTCAGAAAAGTGCTTTACGACCCGAAGGCCTTCATCGCACACGCGGCGTTGCTGCATCAGGCTTTCGCCCATTGTGCAATATTCCCTACTGCTGCCACCCGTAGGTGTATGGACCGTGTTTCAGTTCCATTGTGGGGGGTCACCCTCTCAGGTCCCCTACCCGTCGTAGCCTTGGTGAGCCGTTACCTCACCAACTAGCTGATGGGACGCAGGTCCCTCCCAAAGCGAATTGCTCCTTTAGTTATCAGTTTCTAAATCCGATAACCACATGCGGTATTAGCAGTTCTTTCGAACTGTTATCCCACACTTTGGGGTAGGTCACCAACGCGTTACTCACCCGTTCGCCACTAGGACACTTTCGTATTGCTACAAAAGCACCTCGTTCGACTTGCATGTATTAGGCACGCCGCCAGCGTTCATCCTGAGCCAGGATCAAACTCTCCGCAAAAAATCACTCTTGCGAGTGTAGTTTACTTTACGGAATTTACTGGTTCAACAAAAATGTTGTTTCCTATCACTTTTCAGTTGTTAAGGTGCTTGCCATTTGAGCGAGCCGTATTCTACCCGCTACTATAACCGTCGTCAAGGTTTTACACAGACTAAAATACCGATGCTTTTCTTTCGCATCGGTTCATCAGACTGCAAAACTTTTGCTTTGTGTCTCTGATGTAAGACGGTTACTCAGTTGTCAACGATTTGTCAGGGAGACGAAATCTTTTGTTTTGTACTGGCGAATGACAATTATATGCATTACCGAAGTCTTGTCAATAGAAAAAGGGGATTTAAACCTTAAAAAATCGCACCGGTTTTATTTATATCTTAGAACACAGAATCTAATAGTATTTGAATGCAGAAGCATAAGACTCGATCAATGCGATGGCATTGCCAACACCATCTTCGCTTCTTATGTTTTGACCAATGAAACGGGCTCGCTTAAGAACTGCATCCGATTCAGCCTCGGCGATTGCCCGCACTAACTTATCAACTGACAGGTTCCTAACAAGAATGGGACTTGGTCCTACGCCCACCTGATGGACTCTGTTCCCCCAAAACGGTTGATCCGCTGTGAATGGCACGACAATGTTCGGAATACCAGATTGCAGCCCGGCAGCTGTTGTCCCTGCTCCGCCATGATGGATGACCATCTTGCAGCGCGGTAATAACCAATGGTGCGGAACAGATTCAAGACAAAGCAAATCATTGGAAGATCGATTCTTTACGCTGCCCCAACCTGAAAGAATAATTCCACGGTTGTTTGTTTTCTTCAACGACTCACACACAACAATGTTGATTTTATCGGCATCCCTGTTAACCATACTTCCAAATGAAATGCATACAGGCGGCTTGCCTGATTTCAAAAACAAATCAAGCTCATTTGGCGGAGAGTAAGATACATCAAGCGGAAAGAAAAAATATCCAGTGACATGCACCCGCGGGGACCAGTCGCTTGAAGCAGGGAGAATGCTCGGGCTCCATGCACACAGGATTGGCGTCCGAAGGCGAGGCGGATTATCGTCAAACGGCCAGAATAATTTTCGTTTGGGAAGTCCTGCTTTACGGCGAACTTGTTCAAATCCGATCCTTGAAGTAAGCCAGCTTAGTTTTGAAGATGCGATGTGCGAAAAATAATTGAGCGCACGCAAACCAAAATTCGGCATGGCAATATTGGGATAATCGCCGGTAGATGCGAACATAGGAAAGGTTTGGATGTGAATATCGGGGATGTTTTTCTCGCGCGCAAGTGTGTGTGCGCCAGCCGCATGCGCAAAAGTGTGGATGATGAGATTGGCATCCTTGCACGCCTCTTCGGTTTGACGCATAACATCTGCGCCAATATTGACGGCATGATCCATCAGCCCGCGAACCATTTTCAAGTAGTTGTATCCAGCATCATTCAGACGGCGACTCAATTCTTCGGGTTCGCCTGCGAGCAGAGCAAAGGTAATACCATACTCTTCGACCAAACTCTTGAAACGAAGCGGTGCCGCAAGAATGACCCGATGCCCGCGTTCCATCAAGCCAAGCGAAAGTGGAAGAAAAGGCTGGATATCACCACGAGAGCCATAAGTAAGGATGGTGATATTCACTAAAAAATATACCTGCGATATGGAAGGATAAGTTTATGGATGATTCCAAGCAATTCGAGGTCATCTTGATAGTGCCAGATCTGGCGGTCACGAAACATGAAAGGAGGCTTATGGCGCTCATCGCCCGAAAGTAAATTTATAGGGACATTTGCACCAATGGCAATACCCGCCTCAATGCATGTGTTCAAATTTTCCTTTGATATATCGGCGATCATCATCTGGGCATGGACAATCAAGTCGATGATCTCGTTTTGTATTTGCCCGCGCTGAATATCCTCCCCCATCAAACACGGTATGGCGGAGATTTGCCGAACTACTTTTTGCAAAAGGCGATTTCTGACTTTGTGATCATCTTTAAGGTCTGTGCCATAAAATATATAATGATATTCGGGGGGATTTACCCACTCTTCCTGTACTTTCAGAACGATAGCATAGATTTGTTTCTCAATATTTATGGAATTCGCATCAAGGCGCAAAATATCCAAGGCATGATCAGCAATATGGATGGGTATTTTCGCGGAATCTTCCGAGACAATTACAAAAGGAATGTCAAGGCTGCACATGACCTCCAACTCGTTAATTATTTTTTTTGCAGCCTTATCACTAATCCTGTTTGGAATAATAGCAACTCCTGCGCCACAGCCAGCGACAAATCTCTTCATTAATTCAATATTTGACGGTTGGTCGACGGAACTCCCGATCAATCGAAAGCCAAGGCGTTTCACAGTCTTGCAGACCAAGCTAACCAGTCCGTAATCATCACCAGCCCATGGACGGCTGATAAATACATCATGGCTTTTCCCTCCTCCAGAAGCTATCCCGTTGGAGTAGATGCCAAGCAGAAGCTTTGCCGCGGCAGCCAGGTCAAATCCGTTCTCAGTGATGTCAACATAAGAAGATAGGCGCAAAAATTCAGGTATGGCACATTCCTCAACACGGATAGGAATGACTCGGAATAAACTCTCGGTTGCAGCTTGCTGCTTTAAACCAAGCTCAAACTCTCGCTTCACCCAACCAGAGTCAATGCCTTGCTGTGTTATTGGAATAAGCATGGACTGGCATAACTCCAATGCGTTTTCAAGCTTATCTTCAGCAGAATCTTCAGAGCGGAATTGCGGCATATCATGCAAAATGGAAATCCCAGCTTTATCTGTAAGCCAAAGTTTCATCTGCTCAACCAAATCCATATTGGTACTGACAGAACTAATAAATGAATGGAATTTGCGCCTGTTCATTGGAAGACTCATCTGCCCATCCTTTACGAATATGATCAAACAACCTGCTTCGAAGCACCAATATGTTGTGATAAATTAAAGTATACTAGAACTTGGCATCAAATTACCTGCCTTATTATTCACAAACACAACATGGCAGCATTCTTTCAGGAACAATTAGTGGTACTCAAAAGGAAGATGTTATGAAAAAAGTGGTAATAGACAGCAAGAAACTTGCCTTTGATGATTTTTTTCAAGTCGAAGAAGCTCATTTACGTTATGAGCTGTTTAACGGGGAAATGAGTCGATCAGTACGCCGCTTCAGCCTTGAACGCGGTAATTCTGTCGCAGTGCTTGTTTACAATCTTGATACTCAAAAGATGATACTGATCAGCCAGTTCAGATACCCAACCTTCAAGAATGGGCATGGCTGGTTGACTGAGCTCATTGCTGGGATGATAGATCCTGGGGAAAAACCAGAAGAATCAGCCCGTAGGGAATTGCTTGAAGAAGCTGGATTAACTATCTCTACATTCGAGCATGTCTGTGATTTTTATCCATCACCCGGGGGAAGCTCGGAGATGATTTTCCTTTATTACGCAGAGGTGTCGGGCAAATTTGCCTTATATAACAAAACAGGCGGCCTCCCAGATCATGCTGAAGATATTATCTCTTTCGAAATGACATTGGAGGATGCTCTGGAAAGTATCCGTGAAGGAAAAATTATTGATGCCAAGACAATTACAGCTATATTTTGGTTAGAAAATCGCTTATTGAAAAAATCTCATTTATAAACGGAGGAATTCATGGAAGATAATCTGACTGGAAAAACCTGTTTTGTAATTATGCCGTTCGGTGAAAAGAAGGATATTGATGGTCAGCCCGTCAACTTCGACGTGATCTACAAGGACTTTATCAAGGATGCAGTGGAAGGACTCAATCTCAAATGTATAAGATGTGACGAGATTGCTGAAGCTGGCTGGATCCACTCGAAGATGTTCGAATACATTTTTAGCGCAGATGTGGCAGTTGTGGATATCACATCTCTCAATCCCAATGTGTTTTACGAGCTCGGGATTCGCCACGCATTGAAAAAAAGTGTGACGGTATTAATCCGCAAAGCTGGGACCCCTACCCCATTTAATATCCAAGGGTTTCAGATGTTGGAATATAAACCAGATGACTCGCAAAACCTGGAAAGCGGCAAGCAAAAGATTAGAGAATTTATCAAGAACGGAATCGCAGGGCAGGTTCTTGACAGCCCTATTTACGAGGTTCTGGATAATTTAAAAGTTGAACGCAAGCCAAAGAGAATCGGAACAAAAAATACCTACCTGTATCCAATCGCAAAGGTGGCGGGTAAAGAAGTTGGAATGATCACGGGGGATATCCAAAACATCAAAGAGATCGATGTCTGGGTAAATTCAGAAAACACGAATATGCAAATGGCACGTCACTTTGAGCGTTCCATCTCTGCCACCATTCGATACCTTGGCGCCAAACGGGACAGAGCAGGGCGCGTCATTGAGGATCTTGTTGCAAATGAACTACGCAAGGAAGTAGGAGACACCGATGTGCCAGCAGGTATTGTCGTTCCTACTGGTTCAGGCGAATTGCAAAAGTCGCACAATGTCAAAAAGATATTTCATGCTGCCTCTGTAATGGGACAGGTTGGACGGGGTTATATGCCCATCACCGAAATTGCCGAATGCGTCCGCAACTCTTTGAAGCTCATCGATTCGGATGAAATGGCGGCTGAAAGCATTCAATCGATTCTCTTTCCGCTGATGGGTACGGGGACAACAAGGTTGGACTCGAATGAGATTTCCAGGCAATTGATTGACGCGGCGATCTCATACGTTGAAGAAAATCCGCAAACGAAGGTCCAAAAGATTTACTTCCTGGCATATCACGAGGAAGACCTGAATATTTGCAGACATATTCTCGAGCACGAATCGCGAATTGCTCATTCAAAAGTTTAGAAAAGGGCCCCGTTTTTACGGGGCCTTTCCATTATTTCATTTCCTGTCTTCCAGATAACGCTCTCAACAGTGTGTTTTGATCGGCGTACTCAAGGTCGCCGCCGACAGGTAAGCCTCTCGCGAGGCGAGTGACATGCACATCATAATTTCTCAATTGTCCCTGCAAATATTGAGCGGTGGCATCGCCTTCCATGCTGGGGTTGGTCGCGAGGATGATTTCCTTCACTCCCCCACTGGCGACGCGGGCGACCAACTGCTTAATCTTCAAATCATCAGGACCGACGCCTTCGATGGGAGAGAGAACGCCCTGCAAGACGTGATATTTGCCGTGAAAGCCGCTCGTGCGCTCAATGGCAAGGACATCCAATGCTTCTTCGACGACGCAAATGAGCGAGCTATCGCGCTTGTGTGATTCGCAGATCTCGCAGCGCTCGCGGCCTGCTTCGGTGATGTTGAAACATTCCAAGCAGAAAGCTGTGTTCGCTTTGAGATTCGCCAGCGCCGTGGACAAGTCCATTGCGACATCTTCGGTGGCACGCAATAAATAGAAAGCCAGCCGTGAAGCGGACTTTGGCCCAATGCCTGGCAGGCGTTCGAGGGCGGTGATCAGAGATTGGATGGATTCGGGAAGGAGCATATTGTGATTATGTCATTGCGAGGAGGGTGTTTTTTTTCCGCCGAAGCAATCCCCATCAATGTAGAGATTGCTTCGGACAATGAACGCTCTCGCAATGACATGTAACCTAAAAGGGCAACCCACCCGCAAGCGGACCCATCATTTTCTCTTGCAGTGCGCGGGACTCATCCAATGCCAGGTTGACGGCGGAGAGAACCATATCCTGCAGGAGTTCGGCGTCTGCATCTTTGAGGAACTCAGGGGAAATCTCGACAGATTTGCATTTCTGGTCACCCGTCATGGTGACTTTGATTGCGCCGCCGCCTGCTGTCGCGCTGACTGT
>JAEURE010000169.1 GCA_016789485.1 Anaerolineales bacterium
AGCGCGTGAAAAACTTCTTTCGCATCTATCCGCGACGACAGTTGATTCTGTTTCAATAGACGTTTCCTCTGCCTTGGGCCGCATCACTGCTGCGGACGTTTTTGCGCCGCACCCTCTGCCCGATTTCCAACGCACCACAGTGGATGGCTATGCTGTCCGAGCGCAGGATACCTTCGGCGCAACAGACTCATTGCCCGCTTATCTCAACCTCGTTGGAGAAGTGCCAATGGGCGACTCTCCAACCTTTGAAATTGCCGTAGGTCAATGTGCGTTGATTCATACGGGCGGTATGCTTCCCAATGGCGCAGACGCTGTCGTGATGCTTGAATACACCCAATCCGCACGCACAAATGAAATCGAAATCTTCAAATCCGTTGCGGATGGCGAAAATCTGATCCGCATTGGTGAGGATGTTGCGCAGAATCAATTGGTGATTCCAAGAGGCACCCAAATTCGTCCTGCAGAGATTGGCGGACTGATGGCGTTGGGAATCCTTAAGGTTAATGTGGCGAAGGAGCCGCGCGTTGGATTGATTTCCACAGGGGACGAAGTCATCGACCCCGTACAAACTCCGCGGCCAGGGCAGGTGCGTGACATCAATTCATATACGCTTGGCGCGCTCGTCGAAAAAAGCGGAGGCGTAGCAGTCCGCTACGGAATTTTTGGAGACAGCTTCCAGCTTTTGAAAGAGGCGGCGGCGAAGGCGCTTTTCGAATGTGACGTGGTTATCATCACCGCGGGCTCGTCCGCATCCACAAGAGATATGACCGCCGAAGTCATCCGCCAACTGGGCGAGCCGGGTGTGCTTGTGCATGGCATCAACACACGCCCGGGAAAACCGACGATCTTGGGCGTATGCAATGGCAAAGCCGTTATCGGCTTACCGGGCAACCCCGTCAGCGCGTTGGTGAATGGATATTTGTTCGTCGTGCCTGTTATTGAAAAACTGTTGGGGGCATCGCCAAAACCGAAAGCAACTGTGCAAGCCAAACTTACTGTGAATTTGCCTTCGCAAGCTGGCCGCGAAGATTGGTGGCCTGTGAAGTTAGTGGGCAGTGGGCAGTCGTCAGTGGTCAGTTATTCGGCTGAACCAATTTTTGGAAAATCAAACTTGATTTTCACATTGGCATCGGCTGACGGCTTGCTTCGCATTCACCCCGATGCGACAGGCTTGAGCGCAGGTGAGATGGTGGAAGTGGTGTTGATCTAATGGAATTCAAAAAAGATAAATTCACGATCTCAGATGATGTGTCCCGCCTCGATATCGATGCGATCTGCGATTTCCTCTCCTGCGCTTACTGGGCAGACAAACGTCCACGCCGCGTGATCGAACGTTCCATCAAGCACTCGTTGAATTTCGGTGTGTACGACGGCGAGAGACAAATTGGTTTTGCCCGCGTCGTGACTGACCACGCTACCTTCGCCTATCTCTGCGATGTCTTCATCCACGAAGACTACCGTGGACAATCTCTTGGCAAATGGATGATGGAATGTGTCATGGCGCACCCAGATCTGCAAGGACTCCGCCGCTGGAGCCTGGCCACCCGCGATGCCCACGGACTTTATCAGCAGTTCGGTTTCACCGAACTCTCCGACCCGTCGCTCTGGATGGAGAAATTTGATAGAACAGCATAAGCTGCACTGAGATAGTTGGCGGGTATGACTGCACTATCGTAGAAGCCGCTGCTCAGTTAAAATCCGCTATCGTGGAAGCTAGGTATATCCTCCCTTTTGTAATTTATCCTTCATCCTCCAAAGGCCTCTCATGCTCCTTGAACTCTTTCACAAACCAGTTGGCTTTTTCCTCATCGTCATGGCGATCATTCTCGTCACACCGCTCCTCTCCGAGCGGTTGAAGTTGCCAGGGATTATCGGCATTATTGTTGGCGGCATGCTCATCGGCCCGCATGGGTTTGGACTGCTGGAAGATAACGACCGCATTCAATTCCTTTCCACCATTGGCCTCGTGTATCTTATGTTCAGCGCAGGTCTTGAAGTGGATATCAATCAGTTCATGAAAGTACGCACCCGCGCGCTGGTATTTGGCCTCATCACATTTGCATTCCCGCAGATTATGGGAATGGGACTCGGCTACATCCTCGGCCTAGACTGGCTGGGGATGATTCTGCTTGGTTCTGCCTTTGCCTCTCATACGCTCATAGCATTTCCAATTCTCACCAAGTTCGGTGTCACACGCAACGAAGCGGTTGCGGTTACCACGGGCGCAACTGTCCTCACTGACATTGGCGCGTTCATTGTGCTTGCTGTTGTGCTGGGGGCACAGTCGGGCGGCGGCATCACACTTGGATATTTCGTTCAACTGCTCGTCCTGTTGGTCATTTTTACCGCAGCCATTATCTTTGGCTTGCCTCGCCTTGGAAAATTCGTTTTTCAAAAACTTACCAGCCGCGCCGTCGAATTTCAATTTGTGATCGTTGCACTTTTCGTCGCCGCATTCACCGCAGAACTTATTGGCGTTCATGAAGTTGTCGGCGCATTCCTTGCAGGCCTTGCGGTCAATTCCATGCTGCCGCGTCACAGTCCTGTGGCTGGCCATGTTCTTTTCATCGGCGAATCATTTTTCATTCCAGTTTTTCTGCTGTACAGCGGCCTTATTACCGATCCGCTTACGTTTCTCAAAAGCCCACAGACTATCGTAGTTGCCATCGGCGTCACCATCGTCGCGTATGTCTCCAAACTCATCGCCGCGTGGATCACTGGCAAAATTTACAAATACACCAGATCCGAATTCTGGACCGTCTACGGTCTCTCCCATGCGCAGGCCGCGGTCACCATCCCTACTCTGGTCATCGGCTTGGAAACTGGACTTTTTGACACCACCCTTTTCAATGCTGCCATCTTGATGATTCTCCTCACCTCGATCACTTCTCCTCTCGTCGTCCAGCGCTTCGCCCCTGACCTGAAAACTGCTTCGGAAGACAATGAGCAGGCGCCACTTTTTGGCAGAGTCCTCGTCCCAATTGCGGACTCGAAGAATTCTGAGGGTCTCGTCTCGCTTGCCAGTTTGCTTGCGAGTACATCGAAGGGAAAGGTGCTCGCCGTCAGTGTTGCAAAGGATATGGGTCCAGACAAGGAAAGCAGTTTCCTCCTCCACAAGGAAATGCTTGGGCGTGTTCAGGACGCCATGCAAGATCCCGATACAGAAATCGAACTCATCCCTCGCATGGCTTTGACACATGCCCACGGCATTCTGCACACCGCCGCCGAAGAAAACGCATCTCTTATCGTGATGGGTTGGCGCGGCAAACGCACATTGCGTGAAAATGTTCTTGGTTCGGTGTTGGATGAAGTTATCTGGGGTTCGAATACTCCCGTGCTTGTCGGGAAATTGTCTCTTCCGTTGAATAGTATGCAGCGTGTGATATTTCTTTTGCCGTCCAAGTCCGTTCCGCCAATAGCTTTGCGCCGCATGTTGGAGGCCAACCTCACGTTTGCAAAAGCGTTGAACGTTCCTCTTCTCATTCGTGCTGATTCAAGTTACATGCAAACCCTGGAAGCCCTGCTTGTCGTCTGCAAAGTGGATCAGCCCGTTGAGTTGGAGATGCTTAAAGACCAGCTCAACCCCGATAAATTGGAGCACGAGGCTGACAGCGATTTTATTGTTCTCCCAGGCTTTGGCTCTCGAAAACGCGTGGTGGATACACTCGGTAATATTCCCGAACAGATCGCCAAAGCATTTGACGGAAATCTAGCTATCCTGCATTTTGATAAATAAAACAAAAGTGCCCGTCAAAAAGTTGACGGGCACTTTTGTTTTCGTAGGTCAGACTTGTATTTTTTTGTTTTTACTTCAAAATAAAATCGAAGAAGTCGATCGTCCTTCCCATGGCAGTATAAAAATTAGTGGCGATGTTATGGTTGTCGCCCTCGTAGGTGTATAGATCTGCCACCCGGCCAACTGCGCGAGCCTGCTCGGCAAGACGGATGGAAAATTCCAGGGGGACATCCTCATCTTCGGTTCCGTGGTGCAGTTGCAGCGGTCCGGAAAGATCCGCGAGATATGAATTCGCAGAGACTGAATCCCAAAATGCTGGATTCTGCTCAGGTGTGCCATACTGTTCGATCCAGCTTGTCCGCCAGCCAACCCCGCGCGAGCTTGGCGATGGAGTGAACGAACCCGTTCGCCGCCAGTTGTACAACAGGTCTGGATACGAAGCGACCACGCCAGCCCAGATCACACCAACTTTGATATCCTGTGAAATGACCATTGCACGCAAGGTTAAATAACCGCCCATGGAATGTCCCCACATGCCGATCTTTTCTGGGTTTACCTCGGGTAATTTTTTGATGGACGCAACTGCGTTAAGTACATCGATTTGATAGCCTGGGTTGCCATACGCGCCTGTCGCTTCGCCCTCTGATTGATCATGTCCGCGATAATCAATGCGGAAGACAACATACCCAGCTTTGGCGATCTCGTCTACATAATGGACATATCTTTCTGTTGTTCGATACACATCCGGGGGGATGTAGCCATGGTTGAATACAATGGCAGGCCATCCTCCATCGGGTGGTGTTCCGTTCGGTATGGTCAGCAGGGCGTAAATTTTCAATCCCTCTGAAAGATAATAAGCGTAATAACGGCGATAGTTGAGTCCACGATCCAATTCCCTGACGATGGTTACGTCGCTGCCGGGATATTCTCCATTGCGAAGCCCAATAATGCTCATTGGGTTGGGAACAGGTGTAGCAGTTGGAGGCGGCGTTAATGTGAATGTGGATGTTGGAACAAAAGTGCCTGTACTGGACGCTGTGACTGCAGGCGTAATAGTAGATTGCGTTTCGGGCAAGGCCGCGTGTGTGGCGCATGCTGTTGCAAAAATTGCTGCAATCAAACTCACCAATAAGATTTTCCTCATAATCTGCTTCCTCGGAAATATAAGATTCGATAAAGATATATCTATTAAGAAAACAACAGGAGACGGTTTATTACCGACTCCTGCTACTCGTTTACTTTTCTGTTGGTTTAATTTTTTATGCTTTTGCCGCAGCTTCCGCTTCCCGCAATTTTTCTGTTGCGCGGAAATACTTCAGATATTTCATCGAATTCGAGTCTTTGCCCAACAGCAAATCCGTGGCGCGGATGGCGCTGCCCAATTTGATCGGGTCAGTGATGGAGCAGGTTGCGCCTGCTTGCATCGCCAGGGAAAGGAAGGCTGCGTTGACGGAGTGTCTGTCTGGTAATCCGAAGGAGACATTGCTTGCGCCCAGGCTCATATTCACGCCAAATTCATTTCTGATCAACTCAATGGTTTTGATCGTGATCGTCGCAGCGGCGCTGTTATGCCCAACCGTCATCACCAATGGGTCAATGATAATGTCTTCTATGGGGATGCCCATCTTTGTGGCTCGTTCGATGATCTTGGCTGCGGCAGCGAGGCGTCCTTCTGGTGTGGGTGGGATGCCTTCATCGCCAATGGTCAACCCGATGACTGCTGCGCCTCTCTCTTTAACGATCGGCAGGACACTCGCCAATTGTTTTTCCTCCCCGTTGACAGAATTCACCAACGGCTTGCCTGGCGCAACACGAAGCCCAGCTTCCAAAATTTTCGGCTCATTGGAGTCAATGCACAGCGGCACATCCACGACGGATTTGACAGCTTCCACTACCATCGGGATGATCTCCGCCTCGTCAATTTGCGGGTGGCCGACATTCACATCCAGAACATCCGCACCCCACGCCACCTGTCGTGTGGCGAGTTGTTTGACGTACTCCATATTTTTTTCAACGAGTGCCACCCCGAGCTTTTTAATGCCTGTTGGGTTGATCTTCTCTCCGATCATCACAAAAGGCTTGTCAATACCGATGACAACTTCCTTGCTGTTCGATTTAAGTATGGTATGCATGTGCCCTCCGAATTAAATTATGTCATTGCGAGGAGGGCGTACTTTGCCCGACGCGGCAATCTCCGTTGCTTTGTGCGAGATTGCCGCGAACGGAAGATCTCCGCTCTCGCAATAACGAAGTTACTTCGCCAAAAACCTCTTTGCTGTCTCCGCCAGCACTGCCGCGCCTACTGGCAATGCGCGCTCATCCAGATCAAACTTGGGATGATGCAGTTCGTACACTGGGCGTCCTTCGATCATCGTCCCAAGCGTGTACATGGCACCAGGAGCATCTCTTAGGAATTCAGGAAAATCCTCCGCGCCAAGTGACTTGTGCATCGGACGGACATTTCCTTCGCCAAGCAGATCCGTCCCGACCTCTGCGATCATATCCGCAACCTGTTTGTCATTGACCAGCGGCAGACCGCCAAA
>JAEURE010000016.1:0-12153 GCA_016789485.1 Anaerolineales bacterium
GTCAAGACCGTGGACTGGGCTATCCGCCACAAAAAGCATATTCAAGCGGTCGATCTTGCAGATGGAGAATTGTTGTATCCTGCAAAAGACTTTATCAAGCCTATACTCAAAGCCAAAGATGCGGGCTTGAAGGTTACCATCCACACTGGCGAGGATACGCCTGCACAATATGTCATTGATACCATCCACAACTTTAAGCCTGACCGCATTGGACATGGGATTCACAGCATCGAGGATATGAAAGCTGTGGATTTGATCAAAGAGAAGCGAATAACTCTAGAGGTAAACCCCTGGTCAAATTATCTGACCAATTCCGTCCCGACGATTGAAGCGCATCCTCTCAAAAGGCTGTTTGACCTAGGCGTGCGTGTAACCATTAATTCAGATGATCCCGAAGTCCTCGAAACAAATGTCAATAACGAATACCGCATTGCCCATGAAATCCTTGGCATGAGCATGGAAGATATTGCCCTGTGCAACCGTTTCGCCTTCGAGGCCTCCTTTATTGAAGAGGCTGCGAAGCAAAGGATATGGGATAAGTACTTTAAAGAGACACCGAATCCAAATTGACCGAATCAAAGCCCTTGAGGTATAATTTTGCGCCACTAACTGACAAGCCAACTCCCTGCCATGGGGTTTGCAATCATCTAACAAGAAGGAAGTATTTCGAATGGTAAAAAGAACATACCAACCCAAGATTCGCCGCCGCGTGCGTGTGCACGGATTCCGCAAACGCATGTCCACAGCGGATGGCCGCGCAGTTCTCAAGCGCCGCCGCCTTAAGGGACGCTATAAGCTCACAGTAAAATCCAACGAACACGTCAAGCGGACTCGTTGGTAGGTCTCTTCGCGTTTTAACGCGGAGAGCTCCATGAGGTGCGGGTGCAGAGAAGATTTCGACTGTCCCGATCCGAAGATTTCAAGCGGGTGCGGCGAACAGGCAAGTCCTATGCCCATCCGCTTGTTGTGTTAGTAGCGCAAGCCAGCGATAAACCGACACACCACATCAAAGTGGGTGTCGCCGCAGGGAAAACCACAGGGACAGCCGTCCACCGTAACCGTGCCAAGCGGCTTTTACGTGAAGCCATGCGGCCTTTGCTTCCCATGCTCGCTTCAGGCTGGGACCTGATCCTGATTGCCAGACCCGCGCTTGTGACTGCAACCTTGGCAGAAACCCGCTCCGCGCTCCTCAACCTCTTACACCGTGCAAGAATTCTCTCTGCGGACGAGTCCCCTGGATGAATCCTGAACCTGAACCGCAATTCCATTTGCATGACTATTCTCATGAGCCGCGTTTGCGTGACATGCCACGCAGCCTGGCAAACTGGCCGCGCATTGCTGTGCTGGCCTTGATTCGTTTATATCAAATGGTGGTTTCCCCCGGGCTGCCTGCGAATACCTGTCGTTTTTATCCATCCTGTTCTCATTATGGCTATCAAGCAGTCTATAAATATGGCGCGCTAAAAGGATCGCTGATGGCGGTTTGGCGCGTTTTACGTTGCAATCCCTTCAACCCTGGCGGATACGACCCCGTAAAATAAATGATACGTCGTACGTATGACGGTTACGACAAGTAAGGAGTAATACGAATTTGAAAACAAAACGATTGTTGTTATTTTTTCTGCTGACCCTTGGTGCGATCATTCTCAGCGCGTGCAGCGGTCAGCCGCTTGCAAACAACTGGCCCGGACTCGCCGCAGACGCGGAACGCGCTTATATTTCCAGCGGTTCTTTCATCTATGCAGTAGATGTTCAGAACGGCAAGGAAGTCTGGAAATATCCTGCCGAGGCGAATAATAAGACCCTGTTTTATGCAAATCCGGTCCTTACAGAAGATGGTCAATTATTGATTGGCAGTGCAGGCTCAGAACACCCTTTCATTAGCCTCAATCCTGAAACGGGGAGGGAAAACTGGACTGAATCCTTCACCGGCGCAAAAGGCGCGTGGATGGCTTCACCGCTCGTCCTCAACGAAACCATTTATGCTCCAAATACAGATGGCTTCCTCTATATTCTGGATTTAAACGGCAAGCAGGCCGCAGACCCAATTCAATTGGGCGGTGCGTTGTGGGCAAAACCTTCCACAGATGGTACGTTGCTTTACGTCAACTCGCTTGACCATCACTTGCACGTCATCGATCCTGCCTTGGGCAAGACCATCGAAACCATTGACCTTGGCGGCGCGGCTCCCGGCAGCCCTGCGGTTGGTGCGGATGGTGTTTATATCGGCTCCTTTGCATCCACGGTTGAATTTGTTCAACCCAATGGACAGCACGAATCTATTGCGACAGCCAAAAATTGGATTTGGGGAACCCCATCCCTTGACGGTGAAACACTTTATTATGCCGACCTCGATGGCGTGGTTTATTCCCTTGACCTGGCTTCTGGCAGGCAAAATTGGGATGGGCTGCAACCCGATGGTCCCGTTGTGGCGAGTCTGCTTGTAGTGGGCGACCAGATATACGTTGCGACTGAGTCGGGTTCTTTCTTCGCCTTGGATCGGGATGGAAAAATCGTCTGGGAGAAAACACCCGGCGGAAAAATATACACATCGCCCGTTATATCCGGCGATCTGATTCTCGTGGCACCCTATCAGGCTGATTTTGCCCTCGCTGCTTTTGATGCGGAAGGCAAACAGGCCTGGACGTTTGCGCCCGAGAAATAAGGATATCAACCTATGTGGCAAACTATTATCATTCAACCCATGACCAACCTTTTATTGTGGATCTATGATGTCCTTGGACATGGGCCGCACATGTTTGGTCTTGCGATCATTTTATTTACCATTCTGATCAAATTGCTGACTTGGCCCCTGAACGCCTCGCAGGTAAAAGGCGCGCAAGCCATGCAGGAATTACAGAACGACAAGGAATGGATCGAGATACAAAAGAAATACGCAAAGGACCGTGAAAAACTTGCGCAGGAACAAATGCGCATTTACAAGGATCGCGGCATTAACCCCTTTGCATCCTGCCTGCCGACGCTGGTGCAATTTCCCATCATCATCGGCTTGTACCAGAGCATCACGCGCGCGCTTTCCGCAACTCCGTTCGATATGCTGCAGCTCGCCCGAACCGTATATCCATTCCAGAATGTTGAGAACATCATCCCGCTCAACAGCACATTTTTGTGGATGGATCTTGGCCGCCCCGAATCGATCCAAATCCTTGGGTATGGCTTGCCCACCCTTGCCATCATCGTGGCGTTGACCACCTGGGTGCAATCCAAACTCACCATGCCTGCTTCGAGCAATCCAAACGACCAGAGTGCTCAGATGACAAAAATGATGAGCATTTACATGCCGCTGATGCTTGGCTGGTTCGCTTTGAATTTCGCTTCCGGCATTTCGGTTTATTTCATCATCAGTAACCTTCTCGGCGTTGTACAATACGCCGCCACCGGCCGCGCGAATTGGAGCAACCTTTTCGGCGGAAACAAAACAACACCTGCAAAAAAGTAGGGAGGCAACATGAGCGAGCGCACTACGCTTGAGATCATCGCACCGACCGTTGAAGAGGCTCTCCAGCAGGGGCTGGCACAGCTTGGCTTAACGGCGGATGCTGTTTCCGTTGAAGTTTTGGATTCGGGCACAAAAGGATTATTTGGCCTTGGCGGGCGCCAGGTACGCGTACGTCTGAGCGTTAACCCTCCGCCCGGAGAATTCAAACCCACTGTAGATGTCCCTGTCGAGGACGTGAAGGAAAAACCAAAAACCGCGCCTCGGTCTGACCGTAAGCCTGTATCATCCCCGAAGGGGGCTTCTGCAAAAAAAGCAGAGTCAGCGCCCAAGGCAAAAGAGCAGAAACCACGCCCTGTTGAAAAGAAACCGGCGGCAGAAGAGCCTGTCAAAAAAGTGGAACGCCAGGACCATGACCAGCTTTTGGATACAGCGGAAGAAGTTGTCTCCAAATTGATCTTCCATTTGGGTATGAAAGCGCAAGTCTCTGCCAATTATGATGATGCCAGCACAGACGACCGTCGCAGCATTCAAGTGGACGTACGTGGAGAAGACCTCAGTTCCTTAATTGGGCGCCACGCTGAAACATTGACAGCTTTTCAGCACATTGCATCCTTGATCGTTGGCAAGCAATCCCAGCAATGGGTGCAGTTGACGGTGGACGTGGAAGGCTACCGTTCTCGCCGCGAAAAGCAGATCCGTCAACTGGCGAACCGCATGGCAGACCAGGTGACCAAGACGGGCCGTAAAGTAACCATGGAGCCGATGAGCGCAAATGAACGCCGTGTTGTGCATATTGAATTACGCGGGCACCCTGCTGTCACTACGGAAAGCACAGGCGAAGACCCGTACCGTAAAGTGGTAATTTTGCCGAAAGAATAAACTTCAGAAGACCGCCGCAAGGCGGTCTTTTTCTTTTGTTGATTATGTGGAAAGAAGAAAGAATCCCTACGGTATAATTCAGCGCATGTCGGAACTTGTGCCTCTTCAGCCTGTGGAATATCTTGTATTGGGTCATGTGGCCGAGGATTTGACTCCGTCTGGTGTGCAGCTTGGTGGGACGGTTTCGTACGCTGCATTGACAGCGCGTGCGCTGGGCATGAGTGTGGGAATCGTCACTTCGGTGGGGAAGGATGCGCCGTTGAAGGTTTTGGAGGGTATTCAGATCATCAATATCCCGACGGAGCGCAGCACGATCTTTGAAAATGTGAAAACTGAAAATGGACGAAAACAAACATTGCATCACCAAGCCGCCCTGATTAATTTTGAACATGTCCCGCAGGCGTGGCGGAACGCGCCCGTTGTGCATCTTGCGCCGATTGCGCAGGAAGTGGATAGCAAACTGGCGGAGCAATTTCCCGCATCACTGGTAGGCGTTACGCCGCAAGGCTGGATGCGCGGCTGGGATGAAAATGGCAAGGTGTTTGCCACTGCCTGGGAAAACAGCGAACAGGTACTCCGTCGGGCTGGAGGCGTGGTGATGAGCATCGAGGATATCAATCGCGATTTGGAGCTTGTCGAATCAATGGCGCATCAGACGCGAGTCCTTTGTCTTACAGAAGGGGAACTGGGTTCGGTGCTGCATTGGAATGGGGATCGCCGCCGCTTTCGTGCGCCTGTCATGACTGAGGTGGATTCGACAGGCGCGGGCGATATTTTTGCAGCTGCTTTTTTTGTGCGTTTGAATCAGACGCGTGATCCGTGGGAAGCGGCGCGGTTTGCGACCAACCTTGCGGCTCATTCGGTGACGCGTGTTGGGTTGAATGGAATTCCAACCCGCGAAGAAATCGAAAGTTGTTTGATGGAGGTTTTATCTTGACGAAGATTTATACGCTGGTAAATCAAAAAGGCGGGGTCGGTAAGACGACTTCCACTATCAACATGGCGGCGTATCTTGCGCGGCTCGGTCAACGCGTGCTGGTGGTTGATCTTGATCCGCAGGCCAATGCCACTTCCTGTCTGGGTGTGGACAAGCTGGGCGTGCAAGGCGGAACATATGAAGCTTTGCTTGGTGAAACCAATATTTTCCCGTATGTATTGTTGAATGAACGATTGAAGTTATCATTGCTTCCATCTTCTCCGTCGCTGGCGGGCGCAGAAGTGGAACTGGTGGACGAGCTGGCGCGTGAATCGCGTTTGCGCAAGGCAGTCCTTTCGATTGCAGATCGTTATGATTATGTGCTGATCGATTGTCCGCCTTCGCTCGGTTTATTGACCGTGAACGGTTTGATGGCGGCAATGAACGGCGTGATCGTACCTGTGCAATGCGAGTATCTCGCGTTGGAAGGACTCGGTCAATTGACGCAGACTATCGAACGCGTACGCTCGGCTCTTTTCCCTGACCTGATTGTGCGCGGCGTGGTGCTGACGATGTTCGACAACCGCACGAATCTCTCCACAGATGTGGTGGCGGAAGTGAATCGTCATTTCCCGAATCAGGTTTTCAAGAGTGTGATTCCGCGCAGTGTTCGTCTCGCAGAGGCGCCATCGTATGGCTTGCCCATTTCGGAGTATGCGCCCACTTCTGTGGGTGCGCTGGCGTATGAAGCCCTGGCAAAGGAATTACTGAAGAGTGATAAGCATTAGAAAGACGACGGCAGCGATCTGTAGTCCTTTATTTTGATGATGGCAAGGAGCAAGTATGGCTCAACGAAAAGGTCTTGGCAAAGGTTTGGATGCGTTAATCCCCGGTGGAAAATCCACTGGTTCCACGTCTGCATTTGTCAGCAGCGGAGGTGGAGGCGTGCAGCAGGTGGCTGTGGAGTTGATCCAGCGCAACCCGCACCAACCGCGTGTTCATTTTCAGGAAGATGATCTGCTGGAACTGGCTGCGTCCATTCGCGAACATGGAGTCATTCAGCCGCTGATCGTTCTGCCAAAGTCAGACGGCTCTTTTACACTAATTGCCGGCGAAAGACGTTTACAAGCCTCGCAGCGTGCGGGGCTGAAAACCGTACCTGTGATCACCCGTCAGGCGAGCAATCAGGAATTACTTGAACTTGCGTTGATCGAAAATGTCCAACGCTCGGATTTGAACGCTCTGGAAGAAGCCGAGGCGTACCGTCAATTGGTGGAGGATTTCCGTCTTTCCCATGAAGCGGTTGCCAAACGAGTCGGCAAAAGCCGCGTGGCAGTGACAAATACTTTGCGCCTGCTTGGCCTTGCGGATGCTGTCAAACAAGCTCTGGTGGATGGGAGAATAACCGAAGGTCATGCCCGCGCCCTTTTGATGCTCTCCACGCAAAAAGCGCAAGCCTCCGCTTTGCAGACAGTTCTGAACCTCTCGTTGAGCGTTCGTCAGGCGGAAGAGTTGGTGAGAAAACTTGCAGGGCAGAAACCCATCAAAGCCAGAAAACCACTCCGCAATGCGGACGTAAACGATGTAGAAAAACGTCTGCAACGCAGCCTTGAGACAAAGGTCGCTCTAAAGCATGGCAAAAATGGCGGCACGATCACCATCTATTATTATTCGAATGAAGAACTGGACTCCTTGTTGAATAAATTGACGTAATATATTTAAAGATGCAGCAGCGCCGTATCTTTAAATATTAGAAAAATATGAAACTCCTCTACAACGCAACTATACACACCCTTGATTCAAAACTTCCGTCGACCTCCGCGATCTTAATCGCTGGTGGACGGATTATCGCTGTGGGGGATAGGGATAAACTTGAAGGCCTTGCACACGGCAAACTCGAAAAGCAGGATATGAAAGGCAAGACCATTTTGCCCGGGCTGACCGATGCGCACATCCATCTACAATATTATTCGCTCGGTTTATCCAAAGTGGACTGCGAAACAAGGACAAAAGAAGAATGTCTCAGACGTGTTGCGGACCGTGCAAGAAATTCCAAACCTGGCGAGAGGGTGCTGGGACACGGTTGGAATCAAAATGAGTGGTCAGTGGGTGGTGAGTGGCCAACTGCAAGCGAACTTGATGCCATTGCCCCGAACAACCCTGTTTATCTCACAGCCAAGTCATTGCATGCTGCGTGGGCAAATACCGCCGCGTTAAATCTTGCGAACATCACGGCTGACAGCCCCAATCCAAAAGACGGCGCCATCCAACGCGATGCCAAGGGGCAGGCAACTGGCATTTTGCTTGAAACAGCTATGGGCTTGGTCGGAAGCGTAATTCCCGAACCGACCATCAACGATATTGAACAAGCCATTCAAAATGCCCAATCCATTTTATGGAAGATGGGTATCACAGGTGTGCATGATTTTGACCGCCGTGATTCGTTCATGGCGTTGCAATCATTGCGCGCCAGCAGTAAACTAAAGTTACGAGTCAATAAAAATATTCCCGTTGAAAGTGTGGAGCAGGCAAACGCACTTGGACTGCGCACAGGCTTTGGCGATGAGTGGCTGTGGATCGGTTCTGTCAAAGCCTTTATGGATGGCGCGCTCGGTCCGCACACTGCCGCCATGTTCCAGCCGTATGAAAACGAACCCGAGAATAAAGGCATTCTCAATATGGACGGCGAGGAACTTTTTGAGCATTGCCGTAAAGCCGCCGATGTGGGATTGAGCATGACCGTCCACGCCATTGGTGACCGCGCCAATCACGAAGTTCTTAACGCCTACGAACAGCTTCGCAAATACGAAACCGAAAAGGGACTGTCGCATCTGCGTCACCGTATCGAACACGTTCAGATCATCCATCCCGATGACGCGCCCCGCCTTGCAAAGCTCAACGTCATCGCCTCTATGCAGCCTATCCACGCCACTTCGGATATGTTTGCCGCTGACCGCTTCTGGGGCGAGCGCTCCAGGTTTTCCTATGCATGGCGGACTCAACTGAACCACGGCGTGCCCATTGCTTTTGGATCAGATGCGCCAGTCGAATCGCCTAATCCATTTTTAGGCTTGTACGCAGCAGTTACGCGACAAAGGGCAGACGGCTCACCCTCCGCTGAAGGCTGGTACCCCGAACAAAAATTGACTTTGGCTGAGGCGTTATCAGCCTATACCCTCGGCGCCGCCTACGCCGCCAACGCTGAGAATCGTCTTGGCAAACTCGCAGAAAACTATCTGGCTGACCTCATCGTATTGGATGAAGACCCCTTCCTAATTACTCCCAATGACCTATTGAAATTAACAGCAACTGCAACGATGATAAACGGAGAATGGGTCTATACTTCATCCTGAGCGAAGCCGCGCGTTTGGCTTTGCCAAAAGACGCTTTTTCGCGAAACAGTATGATGGATAGCAGGTAACCATGTCACAAAATCTCCCGAAACTCACCCCCGAAATGCTAATTCCCCGTATGGGCGAATATATCGTCCAAAAAGGATTGATCAGCGAGGCGGACCTGCAAAAGGCGCTTGCCTATCAACAGGAACAGATCTCAAAAGGGATTCCCTGTCTGATCGGTCAGGCGCTGATGGAGTTGGGACTGCTTAACCGCGATGCTCTCGACCAGGTGGTTACCGAGCAGATCATTCAACTACGTTCCGCTTTGCAGGCATCGAACCGCAACCTTGAGCAAAGAGTAAAAGACCGCACCGCAGATTTGAATGAGGCTCTCACGAGGCTTTCTGAACTTAGCCAGATGAAGGCGAATTTTATAGCGAATATTTCGCATGAGTTGCGTACTCCATTAACACATATTAAAGGCTACCTCGAACTTTTGGTCACCGATTCTTTGGGGAAAATTTCAGACGATCAACGCCACGCCTTGCAGGTCAGTCAGCGGGCTGCCACAAAATTGGAAGGCATGATCGAAGACCTGATCATGTTCTCGCTCGCTTCACGCGGAGAGATGAGCATGAAAATGGAAAAGATGGATATTCGCCGTCTGGTCTCGCTCGCGGTGAAATCAGCTTTGAACAAGGCGGAGGAGCGCGGGGTGAAGATCCTCGCGAGCGCGCTGGATAGTATCCCTGCGGTGCAGGCAGACTCCGAGAAAATTGGCTGGGTGGTGAATCAACTCATCGATAACGGGATCAAGTTCACCCCGTCAGGTGGAAGCGTGGTGATTAGTCTTAAAGAAGAGGGAAATAATCTTGTCCAGGTTACCATCACGGATACAGGCATTGGGATTCCGCAGATTCGATTGAAGGAAATTTTCGAACCTTTCCATCAATTGGATGGCTCATCCACAAGGCATTTTGGGGGTACGGGGCTTGGGCTTTCCCTTGTCCGCCAGATCATCGAAGCACACGGTTCTTTGCTGGATGTGCAGTCTGTGGAAGGCAAAGGCTCCACTTTCAAGTTCCCCTTGCTGGCAGTGCGGGAATAATCATGGATAACTTAACGTTATCGTTTTTGCATACTGTTCTCAGTGAGGTCCAGAGCAAGCACGATTGGAAGGCCTCTCTGGATGCTTTGTTTACATCATTGCGCGGTTCTTTTGTTTACGATAACGTAGCCATCTTTCTTGAAGACTCGCGCGCGAGAAGCATGGATATTGCATATGCGCGTGCTATGGGGCGTGGAAAAACAGCGGAAGCAGATGCCGCCTGGGGGGAGCTCGTGGCAACAGAAGTGTTGGCGAAAAAAAAATTGGTGTTGAAGGAGCCAAAGAGTAAGGAACGAGACCGGATGGCCCAGCCATATTTGTTGGGGATGCCATTAACTATCGGCTCGAAAATTTGCGGGGCACTCGTCTTTATTCGATTTGGAGGACCGGAGTATTCCGATCTGCATATTCAAATCGCATCCTTACAGGCTTTTTGGTCAGCGGCGTTGATCGAACGCAGGGATTTGCTGGAGGCGCGCGCTGAACTTGATTCTGTACAGCGCCAAATGCGCCTGCAGGATGATTTTGTATCCACGATCTCGCATGAGCTGCGCACGCCGCTTGGTTTTATTAAAGGATACAGTACCAGTCTCTTGCGGCAGGATACAACCTGGGACGAGGCTACACAACGCGAGTTCCTCAATATTATTGACGAGGAGGCTGACCGTTTGACGAGATTGATCGAAGACATGCTTGAGTCAGCGCGCTTACAAAGCAAGACTTTGCAATTCAAATTCTCACCCGTCCGAATTGACGCGTTGGTGCGTGATGTTGCCACACGGGTCAATACGCATCACCCGGAACTGAAGATCGAGTTCAACCTGGAAACCCTGCCCCCGGTGCTGGGTGATGGCGTCCGTCTTTCGCAGGTCTTTGAAAATCTTTTCAGCAATGCGATTAAGTACGCCCCCGGCTCGAAGCTGCAAATTACAACCAAATCCCTTGGCAAGCGCGTGCTTCTTTCCTTTGCGGATGAGGGCGAGGGGATTCCGGAAGATTTTCTGCCATTCTTGTTTGAACGTTTTTACCGTGTCCCGGGCGAGCGTACTGTTACAGGTACAGGGCTTGGGTTGTATATTTGCAAGCAAATTGTTATGGCACATCATGGTAAGATTTGGGTAGAGTCAGTGTTGGATGAGGGTACAACCTTTTTTATTGAACTGCCCGCAGATCCAACGCTTTGACCGTTATCATTATTTTTCATCAAGGAGATCATTATGGCAAAGCGTATTTTGATCGTAGACGATGAACCCCGCTACCTTCGCCTTTTGGAAGCAAACCTGCGAACGGAAGGTTACGAAGTGGCAACTGCTCAGGATGGTGTGCAGGCGCTGGATGTATTTTCAGCGCAGCCGATTGACCTGGTATTGTTGGATGTGATGATGCCGCGTTTGGACGGGTTTGGAACCTGTCAGCGTTTGCGTGAATTCTCGAATGTGCCCATCGTAATCCTGACAGCGCGCGGTGAAGAACAGGACCGCGTCCGCGGATTGGACCTGGGAGCTGATGATTACCTAGTCAAACCGTTTTCAGCAACTGAGTTATTGGCACGTGTGCGGGCAGTTTTGCGTCGTGCTCAGCCCCCTGCTGAGCCGGGGCAGGCGCGCTTTTTCACTCATGATGACCTCAAGATCGACTTCGCCCGTGCGGAAGTATGGCGCGGTGAAGAGGCCATTTCACTTTCTGCAACGGAGTACCGCCTCCTGCTCCAGTTTGCGCACAACATTGGTAAGATTCTTACCTCGGAGGAGTTGTTAACGAGCGTATGGGGCGCAGAATATAAAACGGATAAGGAAATACTGTGGGTGAGCATTGCACGGCTTCGCCAAAAACTTGAGGAGGATGCTCACAGTCCACACCATATTGTCACGCGATCTGGTTTGGGATACTTGATGCCTCCAATTGAAACGTGACAGGATCGCATGTGCAAACATGCGCAGGAATTAATTCCATGTCAAGAAAAAAAATCCTTATTGTTGATGCGGATGTCGCCAGCCGAAACTTCATAGCACGAAAATTGGTGGAACAGAAGTATGATGTGATGCAGGCAGGTTCTGGCAAAGAGGGATTAATTTTTGCGTGGCGCGATCACCCGGACCTGATAATTGTTGACCCGGTATTGGCAGATGTAGCAGGGGAGGAAATTGCAATAAGGCTAAAGCAGGATCCTCGTACGCAAGATGTGCCGCTGATCGCCTTGAGCGGGGATCAAACTCATGGCAGGATCAAATCCTGCCTGGATGCGGGCTTCAATGAATACATCACCAAATCCGGACAGGCTGTTGCCACTCTAAACGACACCATTAACCGATTGTTTGGCCTGACCGTGGATGAGATGAAACAGGGCGGTTTGTCAATTATCTTTATAAGCGCAAAAGGGGGGACGGGAACTTCTTCATTATGTGCGAACATTGCCATGAACATTGCGCATTACCAGCCTGAAGCAAGTGTG
>JAEURE010000016.1:12249-18655 GCA_016789485.1 Anaerolineales bacterium
TTAGATTTGGTGCTTCCAATTGGTTCCATTGCTCCCATTGTCGGATATGAGGGAGATCAAAATATTGTCACGATTACAGATATGCCGCCTGCCAAAACCACTCCTGATTTTTTTCGCCGGGAGCTGCCGCGGATGAATGTTTGGCAATTCAATCTTTTGGCTGGTTCGCCGGACCCTGAGAGCAGCAATCAGCTAAAAGTTGGGCGTATTTGGGATGTTGTGACCGCCTTAAAAGCATCCTACGATTATGTTTTGATCGATATAGGACGTTCCCTTTCGAAGATCACTCTGCCGCTCATCCAGCATGCTGACCTTGTTACTTTGATCGTGAGCACGGATATCAGCACCGTGTCTTTGACAAAGACATTATGGGATTATTTGAAAAGTAAGGGGGTTCCACCAAACTCACTTTTCACGATATTGAATCGTGCAGTTGGTCTGGAAGGTTTGAGTAAGACGGATGCGGAAAACCAGTTGGGGATCAAGATCAATATGTCGATGCCGTATCTCGGTACAAATTTTGCGTTTGCGAACAGCCATCACCAACCATTTTCTTTGAAGTTCCCAAAGGATACGGCTTCCATTATCTTCCAGGATACCGCGAAAGAGATGGCAATATTGGCTCAAAAAGTCAGGTTGGGATGAATATACCTCGGAACCTATTTTTGCCAACCCTATAATGGAGAATTGCTATGACAATTGAATATGATGAGAAGGGTAAATTCTATACCGATGTTGTTACAAAACTGCCTGTTTCCTGCCTGGTTCAGACCACAACTCATTTGATGCGCGGGTCTGTACATGTGCGTCAGGGGGAGCGTTTTAAAAATGAACTGGAGCGGGAGGAAACTTTTCTGGCAATTACAAATGTCAGTATCCTTGGCGCGGATGAACAGGTTCTGTACACTTCCCCGTTTATAGCGGTTCGACGTTCCCAGATCGTTTGGGTCATGCCTGCGGGCAATGGCCATGAGGTATCGCAGGAATGACATCCCCCAGTTCGTCACCTGCATCGAAAAGTTTTACCCATCAGGACCTTGCACGCCTGAAGAAGTATCTTTCAGATAATCTGTTGCGCGCCCTTGAAATGGAGGGTATCCCCGCTGGAGATCGCAGCGATTTTGTCAAGAAAAATATCATTCAAGTTTATGAGCAAACAAAACTGCGTCTCCCGGATGACCTTCGAAAGCAGATATTTGATCAGGTTTTGGATGACCTTCTTGGTTATGGGCCGATCCAGTCTTTGCTTGATGACCCCGAAGTTTCGGAGATCATGGTGAATGGCCCAAAGAAAATTTTCGTTGAAAAGAATGGAAAGCTGAGCAAGTCTACTGTAACTTTTGACGATGATGACCATGTCATTCGTGTGATCGAACGTATTATCCTGCCGCTCGGGCGCCGCGTGGATTTTGATTCACCAACTGTGGATGCGCGCCTGCCGGACGGCTCGCGTGTCAATGCCGTGGTACGGCCAGTTTCCATTGATGGACCTTCCATTACTATCCGCAAATTCCGCAAGGATAAGCTGCAGGTGGAGGATTTGATCAACTTTGGGTCACTCACCCGTCAAATGGCGGATTTTTTGCAGGCTTGTGTGAAGGCTCGTTTTAATATCATTATTTCCGGGGGAACGGGTTCTGGAAAGACAACCTTGTTAAATGTCATGTCAGGCTTTATTCCAGAGAATGAGCGCATCATCACTATCGAAGATGCGGCGGAACTGCAGCTTCAACAGGATCATGTTATGAGGATGGAAACGAAGCCCGCCAATACGGATGGACAACATTCTGTCACTATTCGCGATCTCGTCAAGAATTCGCTTCGCATGAGGCCTGACCGCATTGTGGTGGGTGAGGTGCGTGGCGGCGAGGCTTTGGATATGCTGCAAGCCATGAATACCGGACACGATGGCTCCCTGACCACCGTACATGCGAATACGCCGCGGGATGCTATGTCACGCATTGAGACTTTGGTGCTGATGGCTGGCATGGATTTGCCTCTCAAAGTGGTTCGCCAGCAAATTTCCTCTGCAGTTGATCTGATCGTCCAGCAGACACGCTTGAAGGATGGTCAACGTAAAGTGACAGCCGTGACGGAAGTTGCGGGCATGGAAGGTGATATTATCGTCCTGACGGACATATTCAAATTCAATCAGGTGGGCGTGACTGAGGATGGGAAAGTATTAGGCGAGGTAAATGCCACGGGGATTCGCCCCAACTTCACGCCGCGGCTTGAAGCGGCTGGTTTCAAACTCAGCGCAGATATCTTCGCGCCGAAGGCTTCCGCCCAGAATACTCGCCGCTGAAACACTCTGCTATAATCTAGCCATCTAAACATCCACGAGGAATTTATGAATAATGCCCAGATCACCATACGAGAAAAGAAGCTTGGTTTGTTGATTCGCGATGCCCGCATGGCGGAACGCCGCAGCATCAAGGAATGTGCAGATGCGATTGGCATCAAACCCGGCTTGTTTCGCGCATACGAAGAAGGACGCCGCGCTCCATCCCTGCCTGAACTTGAAACTTTGGTCTATTTTCTGAAACTGCCGATTTCGCATTTCTGGGGCAATGAGACGAAATCGGATGCATCCTCTGCGATGGAAACCGTGGATATGACGCGTTTGATCGCGCTGCGCCAGCGCATGATCGGTGCCTTGCTGCGACAGGAACGCACGAATGCGAATATGTCCATCCGTCATATTTCAACCGAGACTGGAATTTCACAATCCAAATTGAAATCCTATGAATTGGGTGAGCGGGCCATTACAGTGCCCGAGCTTGAAAGTATCCTTACTGTGATGGGCAGCCGCATTGAAACGTTCTTTGACCAAAGTGGGCCGGTGGGACAATGGTTGAATAACCAGCGCGCCATGCAGAAATTTCTTGAGCTATCTACCGAGATGCAAAACTTTGTCTGTCAGCCTGTGAACCGTCCCTACATAGAACTGGCAATGAAATTAAGCGACCTTTCAAGGGAAAAATTGCGTTCCGTTGCAGAAGGTCTGCTCGATATCACTCTTTAGAATTTCACCCGGAATCACAACGGTAATGCCATGACGACTGAACCTGCTCAACTCGAAGCGCAAGGCAAGCGCGCTTTTGCCGATAAGAAATTTGATGAAGCTGCCGAATTATTCCGACAGGCAGCCGAAGGATACAGCCTTGGTCGTGCGGGGCTGATGGCTGCTGAAATGATGAACAATGTGAGTGTTGCCCTGTTACAGGCGGGAAGGCCACAGGAATCGCTGACCGCTGTTGTGGGAACCGAGAAAACATTTGAAGAGGCAAAGGATGTCAAACGTCAGGCAATGGCATTGGGGAATATTGCTGCCGCGCTGGAAGGTCTTAACCGTTACGACGAAGCCATAGATGCGTATGAGCGGTCTGCCGAGTTGTTCAGGCAGGTTGATGAAGGCGACATGCGTGCCATGGTAATGAAATCCGCTGCTGCAATTAAGCTGAAATCAGGCAAGGTCACTGAATCTGCATTTAAGATGATGGGATCGCTGGATGCCAAAAAAAACCCTGGATTTTTTGAACGTATTTTGAGATTCTTCCTTCGTTTTATCAAATGATCAACCTCAATTTAAAGGTTCGGCACGCGGTCATTGAGGATCACAATCAGATTGCGAACCTCATTTTTTATGAAGCCAATACACACCGTCATTTGGATTGGCGTTCTGCGCTGGAATGGATCGGCTCGCAAAATTACTGGGTGTTGGAGGATAACGGACGCATCGTCGCCGCCCTGGCCTGTCCTGAAGACCCGCGCCAAATAGCCTGGATCAGGCTATTTTCTTATCATCAGAATTTGTCCAGTTTTGAAACCTGGTCTGTCCTTTGGGAGACGGCGAGAAATGAAATTCTACGTGCTGATCCAAAGGTTCAAGTGACAGCGATCGTTACCAAACAGTGGTTTCAAAATATATTAATTTCAAGCGGGTTTGAATTAAGGCAGGACATTGTATTACTGCAATTGGATGTTAAGAATGCTCCCCATTTGGCGTTGCCGCAGGGAGTGAAAATCCGTTCCATGCAGGCAGCGGATTTGCCTGTCATAACAAAGTTGGATCTGGCTGCATTTGGCGAGTTTTGGCATAACACATACGAGTCCATTGAACGGGCACATGCACAGGCACTTTACGCAACCGTTGCGGAAGATGCTTCAGGCCTGGTCGGATATCAGATCAGTACGGGGAATCCATTTGGGGCACACCTTGCCAGGCTTGGGGTGCGGCCTGAAGCGCAAGGCAGGGGAATAGGCAGATCTCTGGTGGATGATCTTAATCAATATCTTATCGAAAATCGAATAGGCAAACTTTCCGTCAACACGCAGTCGGATAATGACGCCTCCCTTTCACTTTATCAAAAGATCGGGTTTGTTCGTACAGGGGAATATTTTCCCGTGCTCGTTTGTCCAACTGGTATGTCATGAGCCGAATTGCTTTCCCTTCGCACATCATGAAAAAATTTGTTGAAACCCTGTCAACAGAGATTGGTCATGAGACGATTACTGCCGTGCTTTCAAAAGCAGGGTTGCCGCAAGAATGGGCACATTCAGAAAACTTTTTGGCATTGGACGAAGAGCGTATTGCACAATCATATTCGACCTTGCAGGCAGCCATCCGTGCTTATTATGGGCGCGGTGCGCGCGGGATCTTAATGCGTATCGGAGCAAAACTTTGGGAACGCCTATTGGATGATGCTCCCATCGGCACCAAAGCTCAGGCTGCTTTGATTCAAGGACTTCCAAAATCAATGCGACGCAAACCTGCGCTTGAATTACTTGCGCGCATCCTGAATGCAACGAATGGAAGAATAACGGTTCATACTTTGGACCTTGACATGCTCCTGGTTGACCAAACATCCCCTGCCACCTTGAATCAATCTGATGATACCCCGATTTGTTTTGTGACCTTCGGCTTGATACGTGAGTGCCTGTACTGGGCGGATGGGATGGAGCATGATATCGAAGAACGCGCCTGCCGTGCGACGGGTGCTCAACAATGCGAATTTAAAATCACCGTTGGAGGGTGAAATGACACACCAGGAATTAAGTTGGAAGACCCGTGACGGCTTGGATATTTTTGCACAAGCCTGGGAACCATCTGTCATCGTACCAAAAGCCGTTGTTTGTCTGGTGCATGGTTTGGGTGAACACAGCTCCCGATATGCCCATGTCGCTGAGGCATTTGGTAAGGAGGGATTTATCCTGTTCACATACGACTTGCGCGGACATGGTCGTTCTGCTGGTTTGCGCGGACATATCTCGTCCATTGAAGATTTTATGCAGGACATTGATGTGATGTTTGAGCAGGCGCGTTTACGCTACCCGGGCTTGCCGCTCTTTTTATACGGCCATAGCCTTGGCGGCATTCAGGTTTTGCACTACGGCCTGCTTCGCAAGCCGAATGTAAAAGGTGTTATTGCAACCAGTTCGGGACTGCATACCGCTCTTGAAAAACAGCCTGTAAAGGTTTGGGCTGCAAAAGTGCTGGGAGTCTTAATGCCTCGAACAACCCTTGCCAGTGGATTAGATGCCACTGCGATATCTCACATTAAGGAAGTGGTGGATACCTATCAAAAAGATCCGCTGGTACACGATAAAGTTTCGCTTGGGTTTGGAAAGGTCATGCTGGGTGTTACGAAATGGACGTTGAAGCATGCAGGCGAATTTTCCCTTCCCTTATTGCTGATGCATGGCAAGGCAGATACGATTGCATTCCCATCCAGCAGCACGGAATTTGCCGCTCCGCTGCAAGGGAAATGCACTTTGATGTTGTGGGAAGGCGGCTATCATGAACTCCACAATGAACCGGAGCAGGCGGAAGTACTCAAAGCCATGACCCTATGGATGGATGCCCGTTTGCGCGAATAAATTAAGAACATATTAACCCTTTACTAGACAAAACCATTTTCACATGGGACAATCTGCGGTCAATCACCTTATATACAGGAGTTAGCATGAGTAACAAGGATAAAGAGATGAGTAAGCGTCAGGCACGCAAGGAACAATTAAGGCGTAAGGAACAGAGATCGCGCCTTCTGGGAATTGGCCTGATTACCATAGGCGCCCTTTTTGTGGCGTTTCTTTTCATATACCCCAATCTCAAGCCGGTTGGCGAAGTATTCTCTGCGCCGGAGATCGTCCGCCCGTCTGTGGATTTCAATGCCGTTGGAGATCCAAACGCCCCCATACGAATCGATGAATATTCTGATTTCCAATGCCCTTTCTGCCGTATTTTCTATGAAAATACAGAGGAGGCTTTGCTCGAAAAATATGTCGCTACTGGGACTGTGTATTTTGTATATAACTCCTTCGGCGATTTCATTGGAACAGAATCCGGGCAGGCAGCTGAAGCTGCTTACTGCGCAGGAGATCAGGGAAAGTTCTGGGAAATGCA
>JAEURE010000170.1 GCA_016789485.1 Anaerolineales bacterium
CGTGGGTTGCCTTCGTTCTTATCGAAAATAAAATCGGTGACGATGTAGTTCGCCTTGAAGGCGGTTTCAAAGAGTTCGCGAGTGAAGAAGCGCCAGTCGCGTGCGAGGGCAAAGTCTTTGGATTTTAGCTCAAGAAAGTCGCTCGGAATCTCCGCCAACAGCAGGCGGTTTTCAAAGGGAGGAACATGCTCGGGCGGGCGGGGCAGGTTATCGGTCGATGTGTGAAGCGAATAAAAGGGGCGCAGTCCGGATCGGTTGACATGTTCCAATTTAAGCGTTGGACGCGAACGTTTGCCAAGTCTTGTTTCCACACGGCGGGTATTGATCCACCAATCCACCTGAAAGCGGTCGGAGGGCAGGCCTGCATTAAGACCGTCGCGCATTTCGCCGTATTCTGCGCGGCGGTAGGTGGTGCAGACTGCGCCCAGCTTTGCGATGTTGAGATGCGCGTTGCGGCTGAGCAGAGGGTCATATGTCCATGTGATGTGGTCAAGCCCCTGATGGCGCACCATTTGCCATTGTGCGCGTTTGAGGGCAAACCCTGCCCCGCTGTCACGTTGATCGGGAAGAATGCCCATCATGTGCGAGCAATGCTTCGGGCGCGGGCCATCAGGCGTTTCCTCGAGCCCCGGGAAGCCGAATAAAAAGCCAATTAGTTTTTCCTCTGTGAATGCGCCGAGCACAAGCCCGCCGTTGTGGACGGCTGTGATGAGCATGTGCAGCGGAACAATATCCGTTTCAGAGTCGGGCCAGATGGTGCGCTGAAGGTCTTCGATCAGCGTCATTTCTTCAGGTGTTTCAATGAGATGGATGTTTAAGTTTGTCATGATTTTCTTGGGCGGATGGAGGTAAATGTTTCCGTAAGTCTGTTCCAGGTACGCTGATACCAGGGTTTTCGAATCAGGTAATCGAGGCGGTACGTGAAGCGTGCGGGCATCAGCCCGAAATATCGCGGCATGGAATCGATGGCGCAAGTTCGATTCACTGCGAAGTAATCGAGCCAAAAGGAAGAGATCGGGAAGCTTGGAATTACACCCTCGAGGAAGACTGTGAAGGCGCGCAAAGTAATGGGAGACAAAGGAATGAGGTATCGATTGCGATGGGTGGTTTCCATGATGGTTTCAATGATCTGCTGGAGTGTAAAAAATTCACTGCCGCCAAGTTCATATACCTGGTTGAGCGTATCTTCTCTTTCAAGAGACCACAGCATACAAGTGACTAGGTCTTCCACCCAGACGGGCTGTACTACAGTCCGCCCGCCGGCCGGGATCGGAAATACCCCCAATGATGAGCGGATGAGGCGCGAAAGATTATTGGTGAAATGATCTTCCGGTCCATACACAAGAGAGGAACGCAGGATGGTGTATGGAACCTTGCCGCTTCGGATGTGTTCTTCGGCGATCCCTTTTGCTTTGAATGCAGGATATCCTGAAGCGCGGGCCGCGCCAATGTGACTGAGATAGACGATTCGATCCACGCCTGCATCTGCCGCTGCTTCGATAAGATTTTCCGTACCTTGAATATCGGTTTCCAGCAAGCTTCCGCGGCTGCCCTGATTTTCTGCGCTGGCAAGGTGAAAGACAGTATCCACATCCCGCAGGGCGGCACGCAGACCGCGTTTGTCGGCAAGGGATACCACAGCCACTTCCACAGGGACGCCTTTGGGCAGGCGCGGCGTACGCGGCGAGGGACGGATCAGCGCACGCAGCGGAAATCCTATGGAAGAAAGCTGGCGTACAAGGGTGCGTCCGATAAAACCGGTGGCGCCAGTGACGAGAATCATGTTTGAAATTATAGCAGAGCGGAGGATGTGTATTGCGTACTATAGAAAGTGAAAAAGAAAACCTCTGCGTTTTACAAGGGTTTGTGATGCTGACTGCGAAGCGTTCGAACCCCAGCGCCCGGCGTCATTGTGAAAAAGAAGCCCTGTTTTACAGGGGGTTGTGACGCTGATTGCGAAGCGCTCAAACCCCAGTCGCCCAGTGTCGTTGTGAAAAAAGAAAACCCCTGTTTACAGGGGTTTGTGGGCGCTGAGGGACTCGAACCCCCGACCCCCTCGGTGTAAACGAGGTGCTCTAACCAACTGAGCTAAGCGCCCGGGAGAACCGCATTATAGCATGTGATTCCAAAAAGTGAGGATTTGTTTTTTGCCTGCGTTATAATCACATTCATCAAACAGGAGCAAACTCATGACCGACTCAAAACCTCTTAACTGGACACCCATTCCCGGCGTTGGCTACACTGTCATCCGCCGCGGCGATGGTGGAATGACATTAACCTTTACCGACCTTTCCGATACGACCATGGCGCATTGGCATGAATTTGCGCTTGAACATTTACTTGGTTCAGACCGCCGCACGCGCAACTTGTATGATCTGCGCGCTGTAAAAGATATTCCCGAAGCCGCTGTCCGTATGGCAGTGGATGCAAACAGCGATCCTTCTGCGCGCAACATCCGTGTGGCGGTGGTGGTGGCGGACCAATCCGTTGCGGATGCGATCCGTAAAGTGGCGGCGCTTGCAGAAACCGGTCTCGCTTCTGCGATAAAAATTTTTACAGATATCAATGAAGCCGAAGCCTGGCTGGCTCGCCCGTTGGATCAAATCCCTTAAATGTCCTTGGCAGAAGAACATTCTCCCCGCACTGATAGAATCATCGTATGAAATCATCTTCTCTTCGGGTTGGGAAGTTCACATTTAATTGGGGTTCCCGCACGTATGTGATGGGCATCCTGAACGTGACCCCCGATTCCTTTTCAGGTGATGGAATCATCAACAAAGGGGAAGTAGTCCAAACGGCACTGACACAGGCGGATGAATTTCTCGCTTCCGGCGCAGACCTGTTGGATGTGGGCGGCGAATCGACACGTCCCGGCTCTGCGGCGGTTTCTGCGGACGATGAAATGGAACGGGTGATTCCCGTTATCCATGCCTTGCACGCAACTTTTCCTGATGCGTTAATTTCAATCGATACCTACAAATCTCAAGTTGCTGAAGAAGCGATTAAAGCAGGGGCACATATTGTCAACGATGTGTGGGGGTTGCGTGCCGATCCTGAACTGGCGCATGTTGTTGCAAGATATAAAATCCCTGTCATTCTGATGCACAACCGCAGCAATCCTGCCAGTGTGGACGTTCGCGAAAAATTAGGAAATGCTTATATCGGTTCTGAATATCAAAACCTGATTGAAGACGTCAAGAAGGAATTGCTCGAAAGCGTGGCGTTGGCGAAAAATGCCGGAGTGGAAGAGTCTCATATTCTTTTGGATCCAGGCATCGGTTTTGGAAAGACGCGTGAACATAATCTTGAGTTGATCAACCGCCTTGATGAGATACGCTCTTTAGGATACCCGGTCCTGCTCGGTCCATCCAGAAAATCATTTATTGGCTTTACGTTGGATGTACCGCCCGATCAACGCGTGGAAGGGACAGCCGCAACAGTGTCGGTGGGGATTACTCGCGGCGCCGACATCATCCGCGTGCACGATGTGAAGGAAATGGCGCGCGTTGCAAAAATGACGGATGCGTTGGTGCGAAATGGATAATTACAGCAAAGATTTGCTGCGCACGGGAATCATCGAAGCGAAAACGGGTGACCGTAATGTTGCCCGCCGTTATCTTGACCGCGCCATTTATATGTCCGGTTCACATGAGGTGCTGGCGGAAGCATGGTTTTGGATGAGCGAGGTCAGCGATGATCATGCTGAAAAGCGCAAGGCATTGGAAAATTGCCTCGCTCATGACCTGCGTCATGCGCGTGCGCGGCGCTCCCTTGCGATTTTGGATGGCAGGCTCAAAGCTGATGATGTGATTAACCCCGACCATTTACCAGCTGCGCCGGAAGGATTACGTGCTGCAGACGCGCAGAGATTTATATGTTCCAAGTGCGGCGGACGCATGTCATTTGCGCCGGACGGTCAGTCCCTCGTCTGTGAATATTGTTCACGCAACCAAATTCTGGTCACTGCTCAGCCCGAAAATGAAAAGGATTTTATTATTGCAATGGCCACCATGAAGGGGCATGGCAAGCCTTTGCAAGAACAGGTTTTTCATTGCAATGGCTGTGGCGCAGAATTTATCCTGCCTCCGAAACAAATTTCCGCAAACTGCGTGTATTGTGATTCGCCGTATGTGGTCAGTTTGGAAAAGACAAAGGATGTGCTTGCCCCGGATGGAATTATCCCGCATGTTTTTGACCAGAAACGTGCAACGCGCATGCTGATCGACTGGGTGGAGAT
Source organism: Anaerolineales bacterium (assembly GCA_016789485.1). GTDB lineage: Bacteria > Chloroflexota > Anaerolineae > Anaerolineales > Villigracilaceae > Villigracilis. The sequence continues at coordinate 4,238 of JAEURE010000170.1, forward strand.
CAACCAAATCAAGCCTGAAAAAAAGGTGGAAATTCCACGCGGTTTGTATCTCCCGCTTTGGACATTTGATGTAGGCGGCGCGATTGAATACACTGCTGAAAAGGTTGAATACGAGGAAGATTCTTTTTTGAATCGCGGACAGCAGAAAATGGTGCGGATTACCGATCAATATCCCGTCATGATGGATGATATAACGCTTCCCGCTTCCCGAAAGCTGTCCGCTGTTTTCCTGAAACTGATTCCCGCCTTTGACATGAAGTCTGTCAAAAGATACGACCCGCGCTTTTTGGCAAACTGGCCCGCTGAAATCTACGATGTCCCCATGGCAGATGCCTCACTTGATGCGCGCAGTCAGGCGTATAAAATGTATAAAAACAAATTGCCCTACCTGATTAATGGTATGAACCTCGTGCATACCTCATCTGCTGCGCTGGTGATCGAATCCTTCAAGCTGGTATTGCTGCCTGTGTGGATGACTGAACTTCCTTTTGGCGGACGTGAGCATTTGGTGTTGATCAATGGGCAGAGCGGGGTGGTTTCGAGCGATTTGCCTGAAGTGGGAGAAGAATCCGAAGCGGGTGGGTTGTTCAGTTTTCTGGCGGACTTATTGGAAGAGTAGCCGTCTATTTCTTGAAATACCCGCGCACAATATCCGAATAGTCCGCGTCTGTGTGTTCATCCAGGATATGGAAGAAATCTTCGCGGGTGGAAATGCCGCCTTTTTTCTGAGCAATGTAATCTTGAATAAAAGCAAAAAAAGCCTCATCGCCGATACGGTCCCGCAATTCTTGTATAAAGTGCGCCCCATTGAAGTAAACGATGCGTTTGTAATTCTCGTCATTCTGTCCATCATACACGGGGATATCGATATGGCCTTGCGGTTCAAAGAAATCAATGCGATAAGACCACCACCAGGGAAGCAGGTCGGGGTAGAACGCTTCATAATAAAGGGATTCGGAATAGGTTGTGAGTGATTCGTCCAGCCAGGGTTCAAGCGCCTGATCACTGGCAACCTGGTCAAACCACCATTGGTGACCTGTCTCATGCACAGCGACGAAGGTCAGGTAGTTGGCGGGGGTGCCATCATATAAGTTGTAGAAGCTGCGGCTATGGAAGAATAGGGCGGAGAATTCCATGCTGTCTTTGAAGTCTGCAATGACCACGGACAAAGTTTTATGCGGATATTGGCCGAACTTTTCGGAGAAAACTTCCAGGGCTTGCGCGCTGGCGATCATGGCTGCTTCACCTGCGTTCTTGAAGATGGGAAAATAGTAACTATACACAGTCGTGTTCCCTTTCTTCATACTTGAGACTTGAAAATCACGACTTGCAGAAATGGCGAAGGCGCGTCCTTCAGTCAATGTGTAGCGGGTAATTTCGCCGGTTGCTTCGGCAAATCCGCTCGCGGCGATTATGGGAGCATTTTCCGGATTTGAAAAGTTTAAATTGATCTCAAAATCAGCAATGGGGTAGACCAAATATTCGCCATGTGACCACGGTTCGCGGATCATCCATTCCCCATCCATAAATGGGACAATGAACGGATACCAGTTGACAAGGTTCATCTGAATATCGCTATATCCAAAGATCCGCGCGCGCAGGCTGTTGGCCTGATCCATGTACGGGAGGGAGAGGCTGTAGCTGAGATTAACCGTCAAAACAGAATCAGGTGCGAGCGGAGTCGGAAGCGGAAGGTCAAGGCGGTGGGCGTTAAGTATGTAGTTCGTTATGGGGACGCCGTCTACTGTGACTTGAGTCAAATTGAAACAATTGGGCCAAAGATTGGCGGCAATGGCGAGAGTCAATGAGTTGAGCGGCTGATCGGTATGATTGGGATAGGTAATGATCTCATCCACGGCAACGAGGTGACGGTCATAATCAATGCTGGTGTTGAGAACATATTTTTCGCGGATGGGAATTGCGGGAATTGTTGGCAGCGGTGTTGTGAAAACTTGTGAGTTCCCTTCGTTTGCGGATCGAATCGGTGTCGGAAGTTGAGAGGCTTGAG
>JAEURE010000171.1 GCA_016789485.1 Anaerolineales bacterium
CAGAACTTTACCGCGATTGTGGATTTTGCGCACACGCCCAACGCGTTGAAAGTGGCTTTGGAAGCGGGCAGGAAAATGACCCAGGGTAGAGTCATTTCTGTGTTTGGTTCCGCAGGCCTAAGGGACAAAGAGAAGCGGCGCATGATGGCGGAGACATCCATCGAGTTGGCAGACCTGTCCATTTTGACAGCGGAAGATCCGCGCACCGAGTCGCTGGAGGGAATCCTTGAAGAGATGGCGGAAGGCGCAAGGTCAAAGGGAGGGGTTGAAGGAGAGACGTTCTGGCGAATTCCAGACCGAGGCGAGGCCATCAAGTTCGCCATTCGCCTTGCACGGGAAGGGGACATTGTTTTATCCTGCGGCAAGGGACATGAGCAGTCTATGTGCTTTGGGCGGACCGAATTTTTGTGGGATGACCGAATTGCAATGAAAGCCGCGCTGGCTGAATTTTTGAAGATCGAGGGGCCGAAGATGCCGTACTTGCCTTCACAGGATAAAAAAGAAGCAGAATGGCTGGGAGAGTAAAATGACAGATTGGATTTCGCCTCTTACATTACAAGGAAAGCATGTCAGGTTGGAGCCGATGACGGAGGCTCATGTCCCTGGCCTGGCAGAGATAGGGATTGGTCAAACATTTTGGGATTTCATGTTGTATGGAAACATGGAAACCGAAGAGGACATGCGGAATTGGGTGGTGGATATCCTCAACCGCGCTGAGAAAGGGACAGACCTGCCTTTTGTTGCCGTTCATCTTGCCTCAGGACGAGTTGCGGGGGCGACTCGTTATTTGAATATTATGCCGAAAGACCGCGGACTTGAGATCGGCGGTACCTGGTACGGGGCGGATTTCCAGCGCACACCTGTCAACACAGAATGTAAATATCTATTGTTAACTCATGCCTTTGAGACGTTGAAGTGTATCCGCGTGCAATTGAAGACGGATAAGCGCAATGAGCGTTCGCAAAAAGCCATTGAGCGCATCGGCGCTAAAAAGGAGGGGATTCTGCGCAATCACATGATCCTGCCTGACGGCAGATACCGTGACTCGGTTTTTTACAGCATTTTGGATACGGAATGGGCGGATGTGAAAAAGAACCTGCAAGGGATGATGGCAAAATATGGGGGATAAATTTTGGGGCTGTTTTTAACTTAACTCCAACAGATCCCACTTGTTGCCGTACAAATCTCTGAAGACTGCGACTGTGCCGTATTCTTCGCGGCGCGGTTCTTCCAAAAATTCAACTCCGCGCGAAAGCATGGATTTGTAGTCGCGCTCGAAATCGTCCGTGTGGAGGAAGAGGAAGACGCGCCCGCCAGTCTGGTTCCCAATGAATCCTTCCTGCTCGGGCGTAGCAGCTTTAGCCAGCAGCAGGGATGTGCCGTCCGCGCCGCGCGGGCGGACAAGCACCCAGCGCTTGTTTTCGTCAAGCGGGATGTCGGAGATCAGGTCAAATTGCAGTTTGGACGTGAAGAAATCAATCGCTTCATCATAATCGCGGACGAGGCAGGTAACCGAGTTGATGGATTGTTTCATCGGGAGAATCCTTTGTGCTTAGCGAAGGGAATGCCTTTCGAAATAGAATCAGTTTTCCGTTAAAGCTTGAAGCGTATCGCGGGGTTTGGAAATGTTGTGGAGGATGAACAATCCCAGTGTGCTGGCTAATCCCAAGAGCAGCCCTCCAATCCAAATGGAGCGCGGCGAGACCGCATCGTTCAAATATCCGCCGAGCAGTGGTGCGACCGTGCGCGATAAACCCCAACCAACCCAATAAATGCTCATATACCTTCCCCTTAAATCGGCGGGCGCAATATCCGCTACGTATTTGCTTGCAGTGGGTACGAGAGTCAATTCGCCAAAAGTCAGAATCACCATGCTCAACCAAAAGCCCCAGAAGCCCGTCATCAGCGCCACGCTGCCCGCGCCGATCGCGTAAAACAACATGCCCATCGCCGTCACGATCAACGTTTTATGGTTGCGTGTGACTCGAGTGACGGAAAACTGGATAAAAACACACATGAACGCATTTGTGGTGGGAATCCAGCCGTAAAGCGCTTCCGGCACACCGAAGTTTGTGTTTGCGTACACGGGCATCAAAATCCATAACATGGATGGCGCGATTAAGCCCAAACCCACCAAGGCTACGAATACCATGTAATCTTTGTCTTTGAAGATGCGCCCATAGCCGCTGGAGGATGGAGCGCTTCGCTCTTTCTCCGCCCCTGCTTGTTCGGCAGACGATTGGCTTTTTGTTTCGCTGAGAGCTTTTCCAAGCGTTTCCTTCGCAAGAAAGAACATTAACAGGCTGTAGATAATGAATCCCGCGGATGCGCCATAAAAAGCGAGGTTGTATGAAGTGGATGCGAGAAATCCGCCAATGGCTGGACCGATTCCAAATGCAGCGTTGTTCGCAATACGGTTGATGGCGTACGCATCTGTGCGCTGCGCGGATGGAATGATGTCTGCCAGCATCGCGTCGGCTCCCACCTGATAAAGCGGATTCGACAAACCGATCAGCACCATCAACATCGCAAACTGTGGATAGGTCTCTGCACGCATCAGGAAGAAATATGCAATGCCATTGACTGCAAGACTGAAAACCATCACAGCTTTGCGCCCGATCTTGTCTGCCAGTGTCCCTGCCAGAAATGATGCAGCCAAACCTGTCCCTGCATTGATCGAGATCAATGCCGCAACCGTGCTAAGCGGCATATCCAGTTTTTTGCTGGCATAGATCAGCAGGAAGGGCCAGATCATGCTTCCACCTGCCGTGCTGATGACAATGCCCGCGATCATCAGCCAATATTGAGGCGGATATTGGTTATAAAGAAGTTTGAGTTTTGAAATCATGGGATGCAGAGTTTAACATAAAAAGCGGACGAAGGATTTCCCTCGTCCGCTTTGTTTACCTGTTTGCGTATTTACTTGTTTGCTGGCAACTATCTTCGATTGCGATCTCCGCCACGATCCCCGCCGCCGCTGCGACCGCCACGATCTCCACCACGTCCGCCACGGTCACCGCCGCTGCGTCCGCCGCGATCTCCACCACGTCCACCACCTCCATTGCGGCCGCCCTTATCTTTCTCACGGGCTTCTTCAGCAGACCAGCCTTCGAGCACGGCCTGGCGTGACAGGCGGATCTTGCCCTGCGGGTCAATGTCTGTGACCATCACGGTCAGTTCATCGCCAAGTACACAAACATCTTCTACGGAGTTCACACGTTCACTGGCAAGCTGGGAGATGTGAACGAGACCATCCACACCGGGCAGAAGGTTCACAAATGCGCCGAAGGCTTCAATGCGGACCACTTTACCTGTATAAATATTTCCAACCACTACAGACTCGCTGAGACCTTCAATTCGCTCGCGTGCGATCTTCGCGCCTTCGCCATCCACCGAGGCGATGTACACGGTGCCGTCCTCTTCGATGTCGATCTTCACGCCAGTCTCTTCCTGCAAGGCGCGGATGTTCTTGCCGCCAGGTCCGATTAATGCGCCGATCTTATCGATTGGAATCTTTACAGTGATGATGCGAGGAGCATGCGGTTTCAATTCTGGGCGGGGCTCAGCCAGCGCGGCCAGCATCTTATCCATAATGGACATGCGTGCTGTGCGAGCTTGTTCGAGCGCTTCCTTCATCATCTGTGCGCTCAGGCCAGAGATCTTGATATCCATCTGCAAAGCGGTGATGCCTGCAGCGGTTCCAGCCACTTTGAAATCCATGTCGCCGAGGTGATCCTCGGTTCCCTGAATGTCAGTCAAAATTTGATAGCGGCCGCTCGCATCGGTAATGAGTCCCATCGCCACACCAGATACAGGCGCTTTGATCGGTACGCCTGCATCCATCAATGCGAGGGTCGAACCACAGACAGAGCCCATCGAAGTGGAGCCGTTGGATGACAACGCTTCGGACACCACGCGGATTGCGTAGGGGAAGGATTCCTCAGCGGGGATGACAGGTTCGAGAGCACGCTCTGCCAACGCTCCATGTCCAACCTCACGCCTGCTCTGTCCACGAAGAGGCTTGGCTTCACCTGTGGAGAAGGGCGGGAAGTTGTAGTGATGCATATAGCGCTTGGTCTTGATGGGGGAAAGGTTATCCAATTCTTGCGCTTCTCCCAAAGTGGCGAGGGTTGCAAAAGATAAAATCTGAGTCTCGCCGCGGGTAAAGAGACCTGTTCCGTGTGCGCGGGGGGATACGCCAACGTCACACCAGATCGGGCGGATGTCAGTGGGGGTGCGTCCATCGGGACGTTTGCCCATGCTTAAAATTCGTTCGCGGACGACATCCATTTCAGCCAGTTCAAATGCCTCTCGGAAGGAGGCAACTGTCAGGTAGGCTGAAGCGTCTGCGCCTTCAGGAACCGTGCAAAGCTCGGCTTCAGCTTCTTCCTTGATCTTGGTCATGCCAGAATAGAATTCCACTTTGGAAAGCGGCTTGTCGAGGAGTTCATTCATTGCGCCGCTGACGCGGTCAAAGACTTTCTTTTTCACTTCTTCAGTGGGAACATAAAGCTTGACTTCGCGTTTTGGCTTGCCGATCTCGGCGGCAATTTGCGTTTGCAGGGCGATGATCGGCTGAATGGCTTGATGACCGAGATCGAGAGCTTGTGCCATTACTTCTTCGGGGATTTCAAGCGCGCCGCACTCCACCATGAGGATGGCATCTTTGGTGCCAGCCAGTCTCAGGTCGAGGTCGGAGATTTCCATCTCAGCAAAGGTTGGGTTGACTACGAACTCGCCATTCACGCGTCCGATACGGACTGCTCCAACAGGACCGCCCCAGGGGATGTCTGAGATCATGATGGCGGTGGAAGCTGCGTTGATCGCGAGAATATCCAACGGGTTGACGCCATCGGACGAGAACGAGTACATGATAACCTGCACTTCATTGCGCATTCCATCTTGAAAGAGCGGGCGCAGCGGTCGGTCGGTGAGGCGCGCAGTGAGAATGGACTCGGTGGAAGCGCGGCCTTCACGTCGGAAGAACGAGCCAGGGATCTTTCCGCCCGCGTATAATCTCTCTTCGTATTCCACGGAAAGCGGAAAGAAATCGATGCCCTCACGTACGCCGCCCATGGTGGCTGCTGCGAAGACGATCGCTTCATCAATACCGAGAGTTACCGCGCCGCCAGCCTGGCCAGCCAAACGGCCCGTCTCGATGGTGATTGTTTTGTTGCCAACAATGGTTGAAAACTTTTTACCTTCGAAATTCATTTTGTCTCCTATTTTTAACTCTGGTGTGCAGGAGCAGACTCATGCACAGGCGAAGGCCTCGCCCTCGCGCTCCAGGTTTTCCCGCCTTGGGTCAGGGACTGAAGAGTGGGAACAACCATGTTGTTCGCGCTATTCAATTCCTGACTGCGGGTGCATAAAACTCTGTATTACTATGTGCCCTTATAGCTAAAAGGTTTTAAAAAGACCCTAAAAGTCTCACGACCTTTAGGGTCTAGCTAACTTACTTGCGGCGCAGGTTCAAACGTTCGGTCACGCTGAGGTAGCTCTGATAATTGCTTTGGCGCAAGTATGTGAGCAAACGACGGCGGGAGCCTACCAATTTGAGCAAACCACGACGGCAGGATTGATCCTGCTTGTTGTTTCGCAAATGCTCGGTGAGCTGAGTGATGCGATTGGTCAGGATGGCGATCTGCACTTCTGGCGAACCAGTATCCTTCTCGTGGCGATGAAAATCTTCGATCGCCTTCGTCTTGACTTCCTTCTGTAAAGGCATGACGTATGCTTCCTTTCTTTAGAGATTTTGGCGGCAAAAGCACCGCACTAGCAGGTCTCCGTGCCCATAGCTTAGTCCTCTAAAGAGGACGTATACCATAGGGCAGGACCAGTCACGAGGCAGGATTATACCAGAAATTCGCGCCTCATTCTGGACCTGAAGCCTGTCCGTTTTCCTGAAAGCCTGTCAGCCGCTGGCAGTGAATTCCGTCTTGCGCTCCATTTCTGAATATGATAAACTCGCGAATAATTAATCCAAATTGAAAGGAGGTATTTCTCATGGCAGGCAACATTCCCTACACTTATTGTTTGCGCGTACCTCCTTGCAGGCTGGTTCAGTAGTTTTGAATCTGTAAACCTTTGCCGCAGGCGCGCTCTTGCCCTGCGGTTTTTTTATTACCACGGGGCAAAATTGGGAAAAATTTAATTCGCACTCAGGAGAAAATAGATATGCCCTCTGTCATTTCAATAACGAAACTGGCAAAACATTACCAGGTACCCGAGCGTGAA
>JAEURE010000172.1 GCA_016789485.1 Anaerolineales bacterium
ATAATTCCACGCAGCCGTGCCAGTAAGCCAGGAGTTCTTCGCCTCACCATGCGTCGCCGCATCCTTCCCTGCGATCATCTGAGCATAGACGTATGGTTCGCAACGATGCAACTCCCCGATTTCCTCCCGCGCCGACGGATTGATGCGCGAGTAATAATCATGAGCCTTATCCCCGCGCCCGATCTTTGCCTCGCCGATCATCACCCACGGGTTGGTATGGCAAAAGATGCCCGCATTTTCTTTGTATCCCGGCGGATACGATGAGATCTCACCCAAATGCAAATAATATTTGCTAAACGCAGGCTGCTGCAAAACAATGCCATGCGGAGTGGCAAGATGCTCCCCTACTGAATTCATCGCCTTCTCCGCGCGGCCATCGTCAATGCCCAAATCCGCCATCACGCAGATTCCCTGCGGCTCGATGAAAATCTGACCCTCGTCATTTTCCTTTGAACCCAGCACATGGCCGAAATCATCATACGCCCTGCGGAACCATTCCCCATCCCAGCCAGCTCCCCAGATGGTGGATTCCATTTTGGCGCATGCAGACTCCATAGCCTCAATGGAAAGTGGAAAACGGTGTGTAGACAAATCTACTTTCCACTTTCTACTTAGCACTATCATCTCCTTCGCCGCCAACACGAACAGCCCGGCAATGAAAACGCTTTCTGCAACTTTGCCATCTTTGTTCGTTGTCGTCTGAAAAGATTGACCCGGCGTATCGGAAAAACAATTGAGATTCAGACAGTCGTTCCAATCCGCGCGCCCGATCAGCGGCAAACCATTCGGACCCAAACGATCCAACGTGTATTGAATGGAGCGCTGTAAATGTCCATAGAGCGGTTCTTCACTGCCGGGCTGGTTATCATACGGGACTTGCTCATTGAGAATGCTGAAATCACCCGTCTCTTTGATATATGCCGTCACTGCCAGCACCAGCCACAACGGATCATCATTGAAGCCTGAACCCACATCATTATTGCCGCGTTTAGTCAGCGGTTGATATTGATGATAGGCACCGCCTGTTTCGAGTTGAGTTGCCGCCAAATCTAAAATGCGTTCACGCGCCCGCTCAGGGATGAGATGCACGAAACCAAGCAGATCCTGATTCGAGTCGCGGAATCCCATTCCACGCCCGATGCCGCTTTCAAAGTATGAAGCCGAGCGAGACATATTAAACGTGATCATGGTCTGATAAGCATTCCAAATATTGACCATGCGATTTGTATGAATATCAGGTGTAGCGACCTGGAATTTTTCAAGCAATCCTTCCCAATGAACGCGCAAGGCCTGAAATGCTTTTTCAACTTCATCTGCTTTCAAATATTTGAAAATGATGGGCAACACAGTACGTTTGTTGATGGTCTGCGACTCAGGCGGGTCGAACTTTGCATCCTTCGGATTCTCGTGATACCCAAGAACGAAAATGATCTTCTTTTGCTCCCCCGCCTTCAAATGGACTGTGACATGGTGTGAGCCGATCGGCTGCCAGCCATGTGTGATCGAGTTTGCCGATTTGCCAGTTTCTACAACTTTCGGGGAATCCCAACCGCGATACGAACCGAGGAAATCTTCGCGTTGTGTGTCAAAGCCTGCCAGTTTTTCGGAGCAGGCAAAATACGCAAAGTGATCGCGGCGTTCGCGGTATTCGGTTTTGTGATAGATGACTCCGTCTACAACTTCCACTTGTCCGATGGAATAATTGCGCTGGAAATTCGTCGCATCATCCATCGCATCCCAGAGATTGAATTCAATCGCAGAGAAGATAGATAGATCAGCATCTTGGTCTAGTTGATTGGTGAGAGTCAATTCCCAAATTTCGAGGTTTTCGCCCAGCGGCACAAAGTATCGTGTCTGTGATTCGATCCCATTCAACCTTGAGCGGATGCTGGTGTAGCCCATGCCGTGACGGCATTCGTAAAAATCCAAAGGCGCGCGAGTCGGCATCCAGGTTGGCGACCATGTTCGGGCGGAGTCTGCAGCGTTATCTCTCAGGTAAATGTAGCGTCCGCCAGAATCCAATGGAGCGTTATTGTAGCGATAGCGGGTCAACCGACGCAGGCGTGCATCTTTATAAAAAGAGTATCCGCCTGCCGTGTTGGAGATCAGGCCAAAATAAGATTCACTGCCGAGATAGTTGATCCACGGCAGTGGAGTCTCTGGAGTTTCAATAACGTATTCGCGATTCAAATCGTCAAAATGACCGTAACGCATAAGTGCCTCAATGAGAAAAAATTTATATTTGACTCAACTTCACAAAACTCGATTTCAATATGGGATACAACTCTTGATAGATCGGATACATCTTGCGATAGGTTTTTACCTGCTCATCATCAGGAAGTGTTTGCCCAGTGAGACGGACCGTTTCCTTGCACGCAATGGGGACATTTGCCCACGCGCCTGCGCCAACACCCGCCAGCAACGCCGCACCAAACGCCGCGCCTTCAGACGTGTTCACCGTGGCCAACTCCGCTTCCAAAACTGAAGCAAGTATCTGACGCCACAGTGCACCCTTCGTCCCGCCGCCAGAAGCGCGGACTTGGGTAATGTTTCCAAGACCCGCATTTTGAATCAATGTAAAACTATCTTTCAAACCAAACGCCACGCCTTCTAACACGGCACGCGTCATGTGCGCGCGTGTGTGACGAAGAGTCAAACCAATGAATGAACCACGCGCCAATGGATCGGGGTACGGCGTGCGTTCACCGCTCAGATACGGCAGGAACAACAAACCTTCGCATCCCGCAGGCGCAGATTCGGCTTCCTTTACGAGATCATCAAAACTCATCTCAGGCGCGAGCGTATCGCGATACCATTGCAGGCTTCCCGCCGCCGAAAGCATCACACCCATAAAATGCCACATGCCCGGTACCGCATGACAAAACGCATGCAGCCTCCCCTCGGGTTCGATCAATGCGGATGGAGTCGTTGCAAAGATCACGCCGCTCGTGCCAACAGTTAATCCAACGATTCCAGGTTCCACTGCGCCCACACCAACAGCTTGCGCGGCTTGGTCGCCGCCGCCTGCTGCAACAGGCGTACCAACTTTCAGCCCAGTGATTGAGGCGGCCTCTTCATTAACATGCCCCGTGAACTCTGTTCCTTCAAATGTACGCGGCATCCATGAAGCATCAATCTTCAATGCATTCAAAACTTCTGCCGACCAATCGCGCGACTTCAAGTCAAACAAAACTGTGCCCGCACCATCGGCCTTATCCATCGCATATTCGCCTGTCAACTTCAGGCGGATGTAATCCTTTGGCAGCAGCACATGCTTTGCTTTCGCATACACCTCGGGTTCGTTTTCCTGCACCCACAAAATTTTTGGCGCAGTGAAACCTGTCAATGCGACATTGCCCGTGATCTGAATGAATTTTTCTTTTCCGATGCGCCGATGGATTTCATCGCATTGACTTTGCGTGCGCTGGTCATTCCACAGGATGGCGGGACGCAAGACATTGCCGCCTTCATCGAGCAGGACAAGCCCATGCATCTGCCCCGTCAACCCGACAGCTGCGACTCGTTCCCCGCTCACGCCTGCTTTTTCCAAAACAGACTTGATACTCGCTGCCACCGCATCCCACCACTCGAGCGGATTCTGCTCCGACCAAAGCGGCTTCGGCGTTTGCAGTGTGTGCGGCGACGATGCCACCGCAATCACCTCGCCTTTCGAGTCGATCAACAACGCCTTGCTGGAGGTTGTGGATGTATCAATACCGAGAAAGTAATCCATGGTGTTTACTCCATCTCCAAAATTTTCCCGATCTCTTGCATCTGGCTTGCCGAAAGCGGACCAAACTGCAACGCGCCGCAGTTTTCTTCCACTTGTACAACTGTGCGAAAACCAGGAATGGGCAGAGTCTGTTCGCTGCGCGCCCATAACCAGCCCAGTGCGCCTTGTGCAAGGGTACGCCCGCCGCTTTGCAGTATCTCCCGCACAGACTCCATCATCTTCATCCATTCGGGGTTGGGTTTACCGTCTTTGAAATATTTCACCCATGCAGGGGCGTTAACTCCGCGTACATCATCTGCTGTTGGGCTGGTGGACACGGAATATTTTCCTGTCAACAAACCCATGGCCAGTGGACCACGGTTAATCGCCACAAGGTTATATTTTTCGCACAAAGCAATCACCGGTGCATTGTCATCGAGCACATTGAGTTGAAGTTGGATACTGGTGCAATGTTTCCCTTGTGCAAAGACTTCAGCGCGATCAACGAAATCGGTACTCCAGCCATAGGCACGAATCTTGCCTTCCGCCACCAGGGCTTCCAACGCCTCGCGTACAGGCTCAGCTTTGTCTGCGGGGAAACCATTATCGTGAAATTGATACAGGTCAATGTAATCCGTGTTCAGGCGCCTCAACGACTCTTCACAGGCTTTGAAAATTCCCTCTGGAGTTGAGTCAGAACCAAGTACCTCGCGTGTTTTTTCGTCAAAGACAGCATTGAATTTCGTGGCAATGACAACATCCTTGCGCCTGCCTGCGAACGAGCGCGCAAGCACCCGTTCACTATGCCCTGCGCCATAAACATTGGCCGTATCGAAAAAGTTGATCCCCAAATCCATTGCACGGTGAATGGCACGGATCGATTCTCCATCGTCCACTTCACCCCAGCCATGGGGAGTACCTTTTTCCCAGAACGGCCCACCGATTGCCCAGCATCCCATGCCGAGAGCGCTGACTTCTATTCCAGATCTTCCAAGTTTTCTGACGAATGTCACGATGAGTTCCTTTATTTCACATTGAACAATGCGGTGACGGGGACAGGTGCGCCCAAGTCTTGTCCGCGTTTACTGGGGGAGCAGCCACCAATTTCGAGACGGAATTCTCCGGGTTCGAGAGTCAATTTGCCATCATCGTTGAAGAAGGACATCATCTCTGGCGTGACTGTGAAATTCAGCGTTTTGCTTTCGCCCGCTTTCAGCATCACTCGCTCAAACCCAATAAGATGATGGATGGGAACAATGGTCGAGGCGTGGAGATCGCTCAGGTAGAACTGAACCACTTCGGCTGAGTCTGAAGCGCCGCTGTTGCGTACGGTCAGGCTGACTTGCAGGGAATCTCCGAGAGTCAGATCCGTTTTATCGAGTTGTAATTCCGAATATTCAAAACGGGTGTAGCTCAGACCGAAGCCGAATGGATACAGCGGCTCAGCGGTCATGTAGCGATAGGTGCGACCGTTCATGCTGTAATCGTCAAAGGCAGGCAGTTGATCGAGCGACTTGGGGAACGTGAGCGGAAGTTTGCCAGTGGGCGAAACATCACCGAAGAGCACATCGGCAACCGCACGACCACCCTCCATGCCGGGATACCACACGAAGAGAATTGCCTCCACCATGTCTTCCACTTCGCCCAATGCAATGGGACTGCCGCCGGTGAGAACGAGAATGATGCGTGCGCCGTGAATGGAAAGTTCTTTGATGTAATCAATTTGGCTTTGCGGAAGTGTGATATTTTCACGGTCGCCATTTTGCGGCGAGAGCAAAGACTCGCCTTCTTCACCTTCGAGGAACGAGGAAAGCCCGGCGCACACGATCGTGAAGTCGGCGGATTGCGCCATTTGCGGCGCCCAGGTTTCTTTGATCTGCCGCGGATGAGTCAGCGGCGCGCCGGAGTGATATTCCAAGCCCATGCCTTCGGGGATGCGCCCCGTAAGCCCTTCGAGCAGGGTGATCATTTGATTGTTGAAACCGTAATAGTTGCCGAGCAATACTTCCATGCTGGTAGCAGTGGGACCGGTGACAAAAATTTTCTTTGTAGAAGGTTTGATGGGCAGGACGTTGTTTTTATTTTTGAGCAGTACAACCGACTCGGTGGCGGCGCGATATGCAAGTTGACGATGTGCATCGCAAGCCACTACATCGGTGGAGATGGACGCGAACGGCACATCTTCAGCGGGGTCAAACATCCCAAGTTTGAAACGCGTGACAAGCGTACGCTCGAGAGCGCGGTCCACCAGCGCTTCGGTGGTTTCGCCGCGTTCGATGGCGGTGGGAATCTCATTGAAGACGTGATCGCATCCCAGATCACATCCATATTTCAGAGCGAGCGCCGCAGAACCCGCCGCATCTTTCGTGACTTTGTGATTGAGATGAAAATCTGACAATGCCATGCAGTCTGAAACGAAATGCCCCTGGAAATTCCATTCACCCCGTAAAATATCTTCAATGAGCAGTGGGCTGGCGCAACAAACTTCGCCCAGTGTGCGGTTGTATGCCCCCATCA
>JAEURE010000173.1 GCA_016789485.1 Anaerolineales bacterium
AATCAAACCCTGAAGCGAATCAACAGACGGTCTATCAATTCAAGCTCAAAGGGCATTTGGGTCAGCAGTGGATGAACTGGTTTGAAGGATTGACCGTCACTCTGGAAGAAGATGGCAATACCCTTCTCAGTGGAACTGTAGTTGATCAGTCTGCATTGCATGGTATCCTGAAAAAGATACGCGACCTTGGAATGCCATTGCTATCAATGAATCTCATTGATAGCAACCCGGCAGAGAAGATAGATCCAGATCAAGCTAAAGGTGACCTATGAAGATCAATCCATTTCTAAATTCCGAACGACAGCTTCGCAATGGCTGGTGGATCCTGGTATTTCTTATGGTACTAGTTGCTTTTCTTTTACCGGTGATCATCGTGGCACAACAAAACAATGAGGAAGTTTCCATAAGCACTCAAGCCCTCATCATAATGCTTGCTTCATTTATTTGTCAGTTGCTGCGGCGAAAACCACTGGCTGAACTGCTGGGAAAGTTCAGCATGCGCTGGTTCAAGGAACTATGTCTGGGCAGTGTGATCGGTTCTGCGCTCATGTTGATTCCCGCGCTCATTTCGGGAATCTTTGGTTGGGTCTACTGGCGATGGAATCCTGAAAATACTTCAGTCCTCTTGCCGAGTTTGTTGCTCTTTGCAGGAATTGCAACCGCGGAGGAACTTCTGTTCCGAGGGTTTGTCTTTCAACGCCTCATCTCTGGATTGGGACAATGGCCAGCCCAATTGATCATAGCCGTGTTTTTTCTACTTACCCACTTGAACAATCCGGGCATGACTGGCATTATCAAAGTGATGGCAAGTGTCAATATTTTCCTTGCGTCAATCATGTTTGGTTTGGCTTTTGTTCGAACCAAGAGTCTGGCTATGCCTTTTGGACTGCATTGGATGGCAAACTGGGTGCAAGGTGGAATCCTTGGCTTTGGCGTGAGTGGCACAGAACAACCGGGTTTATTAATACCGGTTTTTAGAGAAGCACAAATATGGCTGACAGGCGGTCAGTTCGGTCTCGAAGCCAGCCTCCCCGGGCTTGTCTGTCTTATCGTTATATTACTCTTTCTCTACAAATGGAAGCCTGCAACAAAAACATGGAACGAATAATAAAGTTGAGTGGGCATAAACTACTTAGAACCGATCGCCAGGAAAAATCAATAAAGGGCAGTTCATGAATAATTTGTTTCTCTCTTTAATTAGCTCGATAATCATTGGGCTCGGCGCAACTCTTACCTTTGATCTTTGGGCACTGTTTCTCAAATATGCCTTCAACGTTACTCCATCCAATATGTGCCTGGTCGGACGCTGGGTTTTATATATACCAGATGGCATCATTAAACATTCCAATATCAACTCTACTCCTCAAAAAGGAACAGAATGCACTGTAGGATGGTTCACTCACTACCTTACTGGCTTTATGTTTGCCGTTACATTTCTGGCAATCGTAGGTAACAGCTGGATTCAACTCCCTAGGTTAATACCCGCACTCATATTTGGAGTAATTACAGTCTCTGCGCCATTCTTCATTATGCAGCCATTATTTGGGTTCGGTTTTGCCGCATCAAAAACTGCAAATCCCATGCAGGCTAGGCTTCGCGGTTTGATGAACCACACTGTTTTTGGCTTTGGACTTTACATTTTCGGTTTGTTGATTAACTGGTTGATATAAAAATAGTCAAGGAATTAATGTCTGCTCTATTAAAATATCAACCCGACTCCCCCAACATCCTGATCGGAATTTGTCAGTCCTAATTTGAGATTGACTCACAGGCTTGGAAGAAGAGCTGCAGTCCAAGACCATGATGCAAAGACACAAAAATGGCATTCCGTCATACGGAATGCCATTTTTAATCTATTGGGAAATATACAAATCCAAGAAGCTCGATTTTTTCCAAGCAGCCAAATGAAATAAAATTACCTGACCAATTTCAAAACCTCGCTCAGAACAAGATATTATGAGTACATGCAATCAACCTTCTTTTGGCTTTGACAACTGTCTCGTCTTTCCATGTAAATATAGAATTGGGTAGGCAAACAATGTAAAAAAATCCATGACAATAAAGAGCAGGAACAGTTTTATTTTCATTTTCTACTCGACATTTTATCTTCCGCCATATCTACTTTCCTTTTTTATTCTTTCTACTCAGCCCTGCGGGGTTTAAATCACCTGATTGAGGAGAGGTGCCATTGTTTTTTACCAGCGATTGGACAGGGGATTTTTCCTTCGAGGGCGTTTTTACAAAATTGCTGACATTTTCATTGGATACTGCGTTGGTCTTTTTGGGCTTGCGTTTACTGACACCTTTGTGTCCCATTTAATTCTCCTTGGTTTAAAATCATTGAAGTACACAATTATTTCTTTTTGCGAAGATGCTGAGGTAACCCAGCCGTCTCATCCAATAACATACCAATCCGTTTGATCCTTTGCCGATTGACTTCGTGCTCTGCCACCCTTTTATTGAATTCATCTTCATCGATGATCACAATGTCAGGCGGGGTTTGAGCGGAAAGCTTCAAGGCGACCTCGTCCCTCAGCTTGATATCGTCAAAAACCTTCAAAAAAGCGCCGGCAACCTGGCGAACGAATGTGCGTTCATCAAGCATGGCGGCATCCACAAGCGGAACAGGCGCCGGCTCCGGAGTATTCTCATAAACGACCCGAACCTTAAGTCTGCCATTATCAATGAAGGGATAGTCTATGTGAGATGGTAATTTAACCAGTTGTCCGCGGTCCAGAATGAAGGCGTAACGAAGTCCGTCACTGTTGCAGGAAACCACCTGTAATTGCAGCTCGTTTGCAAGATCATGCAATACGCGCGGATCGAAATAGTCACTGAAGGGAGTTGTCGTGTGGTTGGCAATATAACCATTATTGAGGATGCCAAACAGCACGATCATTCCGGTATCTGGATCTTGAGCCAGCCGCCAGCGTTTAAAGCGAGGCAGTAAGTTCCATCGCTTCAAAACTGTTGCAACCTGTGCCCGAATCTGCCTCGTTCTCAGGTCAAAAGGATGCAGGTCAATTGTCTGGGTTCTCATCTTCATCCTTTTCTTCATTTTTGAGCAATGTATTCTTGACGTCGTCAAGCCAGTCATTTACTTCGTTATCAGGTGTTGTGAGTTGGGAAACGTTCTCGACGATCTCGCTCTCAAGATAAGGCAATGCATGGCGGTGATTTTCGAATTCAACTGGCGGCGGAAGTTTGTCCGCAGTTTTTTCAAGAATCTGCTGGTTAGCCTGCTGAATTCGCAGCCAGCGCCAGAATCCCCAAATAAGAAATCCAGCCAACAGCACAATAAAGATCGGAAGGCACCACATCCAGAGGAAGGTGATCGGTCCCTGCCTTTGTTCTTCACGCTGACGGGTCTGGTCGGCGTACCATTGTGATGTTGCAGCAGCAGCCTGGGTTTGTGTGGCAATGTTATTGGCAACCGCCGTCTGTGTGCCTGCGGCAAGATCATTCTTACTTTGCTGAGTGATCATGGCATCTGCGCTTTGCGTCCCAGCTACATTTGTCCCTTGCAAGTTGTATTGAGACTGGGTCTGCGCCGCAACCTGTGTTGCTCCTGCGGAATTTAAAGTAGCCTGAGCATTAGCGCGTACGATCTCTGCGGTACCTGCTATTTGGGCGGCCAGTACATTGGCGTTGTTTTGATCTTGAGTTTGAGCTGCGCTCAATGTGGTGTTGGCAGAATTCAGGGTCGCCTGGGCATTGGCGCGCACAATTTCCGCAGTGCCTGCGGCCTGATTGTTGGCATTATTTTTTTCCTGGGTCTGTGCAGCTGCCAGAGTTGCCTGGGCACACGCCTCACAAGACACATCTGCAGCTGCCAAGGCTGGCGTAGCCGCCAACATCCGTGCCTGTTCTGCCGTTGTTGTTGGCGGAGCCTCACAAGCCGCCAGAAGCAGCAATACCATTACCCCAAAGGTGACAGTACACAGATAGTGACGCATCAAGATTACTCTTATCTCCCGTTAGATCGTGAAATTTCTTTCACCATTGCGGCAGTTCTTTTTGGATGATTGCCATTCATTGCCACATCTGCTTGGGCAATGATTCCAACGATCTTGTGATCGTCATCCACAATGGGAATACGGCGCAATTGATTTGTAGACATAGTATCCAGCGCTTTCTGCAGGTCATCACCCGTACCGCAGGTCACTACCTTGCGCGTCATTACTGTCTCCACTTTGGTGGAGTTGGCATCAAGCCCTTCAGCTATGATCCTTAAAGCCAGATCTCGATCTGTTACAATGCCGATCAGTTTTTTCGTTTGTTCGTTTTCAATAATCGGGATGGAACCGACACGCTCGCTTTTCATCAATCCTGCTGCTTTTGCCACCAAGTCATTCGGCAAACAGCAGACAGGATTTTTAGTCATTACTTCATTGCACTTCTTCACAGGAATGCTCCTTCAAAATATCGGCCTTTTGTTATCGGTTTATCGCAAATAACCGATGAGAAATAGTACGATGAGTACTACGATCACTGTATAAATCATTGTGAAATCCTTTCTTTAAAATCTACTGAAATATGTTCGGGAAGCGGCCAGAATGGCAGCCTCCCGAACCTCAACAAAGCGCGGCTCTAAACAACGCCCAGCAATCTCAAAACAATGAGTATGACGGCAATGACGAGCAAGGTATGGACTACGTTGCCTGAACGGGGAATGCCTGAGAAAACATTGGGGCCGAAATATCCAAGCAGCCAAAGTACGAGCAGAATTATGATGATCCAAGTAAGCATGAGATTTCTCCTTGTTGGGGTGGTTTGGTCTTAACTTCATCTTACAATAAACACTCCCCAGCCGCATCCATCGGCTGGGGAGTGTTTGTCTCCACCAGTTGGGGGAGACGATTAATAGGGCAACTACTCACCTGCCACAATAAAACTTGCAGGGATGCATGTAAAGCCCAGGCCTATTGAATATGAGTCTTTCACGCCATCCTGACCCGGGTTGAACGTATTGGATTCATCCAGCAGATCGAGGTCGGGGGAGACGGCGATCATCAACACAGGATTCTTCTCGAGTTCCTCAACAGTGATGACCTTATCTTTATTTGAGTCAAAGGCTTGCAGGATCGGGGTCGCTACTGAATTGTTTACTGCAATCACTTGATTGAGTCCATCCGCGATGGCTGGGAGCAGCCTGTTGCGGAATTCTTCCACGGTGACGCCGCCGCCCAGTTTGCCGTTAACGCATCCAGCCGCGCTGATATCTGCTTCAAGGCGTACGCCGATCAGATCCACCTCGACTTGCTGACCGAGCAAAAGCATGCGGACTCGCGCTGCACCCGGCCCGCCTGTGAAGTGGCCATTCGTCAGCGAACCAACTATCGGTGAGTCAAGAGGCGTGGCTGAGTCAAGCGTGAATTGGTCAGAACCGTCAAATGCAGGCACAGCCTGAGTCCGTTGTCCTAAATAGACAGACCATAAAACACTAGGGTCATTCAAAAAATCATCCGCTTTCACCATGTGCAGCGTGACCAGTTGACCATTGTCCACCGCCTGATCAAGCGTTGACTGTAATTCAAGTTGCGGGGCAACCGATGTGAGCAAAGTAAGCAAGTCCCCGAATTTGTTATCGGTATTTTGTCTGTCATCGTTATCGATATTCAGTCCAAAATCCTGGGTCAGTGTGCGTGTTACAGGCAGTAAAAGTTTATTGGTAACAAATTGATATTGCGCGCCTGTAACGGGAATCATCACAACAGTCGGTGTTGGTTCAGGTTGTGCAGTAGGGGTCGGTTTTAGCGTGCTGCATGATGCCAGCAGCAGAACAATTGCCAGAATGGTATTTAAGGCAAACACATTTTTGATTTTCATCGATAGTCTCTTTCTTGTTCGTTCATATCCCTTACGGGTGGTTTAGCGGCCCGGATGCGATGTAAATTTTGGGCTGGAATCAGCGTATAAAAACCATCACCCAAAGCGCGCAGGTTACTATCTCATCATAAACAAAACACTCCCACAGCACATCCATCGGCTGGGGAGTGTTTGTCTCCGCTTACTGGGGGAGATTATGACGATGGCAGGCGAGATTCAGAAGTTTCAGCCAGCGAAGCCACAGGCAGAATGGGTTCGGCCTTCTCCAGTAAAGCAGTGAGGCGCTCCATGCTGCTCAAGACCAAGGGCGGAGCAGATTCTTCCATCTCCGCGATCACAGTTCGAAGATGTTCCTGACGTTCCTTGAGATCTAAAATTTGAACGGTGGCTCCCGGCG
>JAEURE010000174.1 GCA_016789485.1 Anaerolineales bacterium
ACAACCTTCGTGCCTTTTCCTTTTTCACTGCTTATTTTCAATTTGCCGCCCGCGAGTTGGGCGCGTTCATACATGCCTACGAGGCCGAAATGTCCCGTGGGTTCTTTGGATTTCGAGTCAAAGCCGATGCCGTCATCCTGGATGGTGAGCGTAGTGTGGATGTCGCTTTCAAGGATCACACTGAAATTTTTGGCGCGCGAGTGATTGACGATATTTTCAATCGCTTCCTGCGCCACGCGGAAGATGGTCTGCTCTACGTCCGGGCTGAGAGTGGGCATGGGATTTTTAAGATCAAGCGTCAGATTAAGGTGGAAGCGCGCCGCGGCGGTTTCAGCCGCACGTTGGATGGCGAGGTTGAGCCCCATATCTTCCAATGAGGATGAGCGCAAGGCTTTCAAGGCGCGGCGAGTTTCATCCGCACCATTGCGGGTGGCGTCGAGAGATTTGTCTATAAATTCGAGGGTCTTGTTGACGTCAATATCGAAATAGGCTTTGGCGGTTTCAAGCGAGACGGAGATGGCTGTGAGGGAATGGGCGAGTGTATCATGTAGTTCGCGGGCGAGGCGATTGCGCTCGCGGCTTACTGCAAGCTGCTCCAGCGTGGACGCATAGTGCGAAAGATTGGCATTTGCCTCACGCAGCGATTCACTTTGCTCACGCAGCCGGTTGACAAGCAGGTTGATGAAAATTCCCAATGCAATAAAACTGATGGTGCGAATGATGGCGATGAAAAGAAAGACAAAAACACCGCGTGATTGAACCGAAGCGAAGAGAATGAGGCCAAGCTCAAAGACGGTGGTGGAAATGCTGAAAAAGATGATGTGCGGAAGATGATATTCCCATGCCACGAGCACCAGCGCAACAAATAAGACAGGCAATTGGCGAAGCGCCATGCCCTCGGCATTGGAGAGCGGCCCCTGCGGGAAGCGCGGAACGACCAGCACGTTAATGATAATCGGCGCGGCGGAAATGGCGAGCAATAACAGTGGATAGTAAAGACTGCCTAATTTATTTTGTATCCAACCCCAATGCGTGAAGAGCAGAAAAGATGATGCGACAAAAACGCTTACGATGTAAAACAAAAATACAGGGGCAAAACGATTAATCGGCAGGTTGGTGGGCGGAGGATTGACGGGATAATTACTCGGCAGGAGTGGCTGTATTTGAGATTGTGGGTTTTGGGCAAGGATACGCTGCACCTGCGGGGTATATAACGCAAAATCCATCATTGCCATGGCGATGAGGTAGCCGATCCATATCCATGCGGCATTGCGGAGAAAGCGGATAGAGTCATTCGTGGCGTGCATGAGCAAATCTTATCATGAAGGT
Source organism: Anaerolineales bacterium (assembly GCA_016789485.1). Taxonomy (GTDB): domain Bacteria; phylum Chloroflexota; class Anaerolineae; order Anaerolineales; family Villigracilaceae; genus Villigracilis. The sequence goes on from JAEURE010000174.1 coordinate 1,330, forward strand.
TCTGTCATGCCCTGTGCATGTGGTCATGATTCGCCCGAATATTCCATGACAGGTGTCATGGGTATGGGTGCAGAATTTCATGGAGATATAAGGAAGTTCGTGATTGGCTTCACTCTCAGTTTTTGGCGGGTGGATATAAACTCTATGTTATTCGAAGGATCCGTGGTTGAGTAGCTTTGAATGCATTTTGAGGAGCGTTTCGAAACCACCGATGACAAATAAACATACGATATGTGGTCTCACATATATCCTGAAAAAACACGCGGCACTACTCGCAACCAGTTCGGACAGCAAACAAGGAGCAAATAAAGATGACAGCAACAACTCTTAAATCCCAACCTTCCTTCTTGAAAAAGAATCTTTTTCTCGGCGTGAAAATATCCACCCTTCTCGTCGTTGCCATCATGGCGTTTTCGTTCGGCGTTCACATGTACAACATCGAATCCATCGGCGATGCCAATGCATATTACACGGCAGCAGTAAAATCCATGCTGGGTTCGTGGAGCAACTTCTTCTTCGTTGCGGCAGAGCCTGGCGGCTCGGTCACTGTGGATAAGCCTCCGCTGGGATTGTGGATCGAAGCAGTTTTCGCTTATTTCCTCGGTGTGAGTGGCTTTAGCGTTTCGTTGCCCAGCATTCTCGCGGGTGTCTTCGGGATTCCGCTGCTGTACGGTATGGTCAAAAAATACATGGGCGAGCTTGCAGGGCTTGTCGCTGCTTTCGTCATGGCCATCACTCCCGTCTTTGTCGCTACCAACCGCAACAACACCATGGACGGTATGCTGGTTTTCTTCCTGCTTCTCGCGGCATGGGCGTTCATCAAAGCCACCGAGTCGGGCAAACTCACATGGTTGCTGCTCGGCGCGTTCATCGTCGGCCTCGGCTTCAACATCAAAATGCTGCAAGCCTTTTTGCCGCTGCCTGCCTTTTACGCGCTGTATTTCTTCGGCTCCAAAGAAGGCTGGCTGCGCAAAATTATCAACCTCGGCATCGCCACGGTTCTGCTCGTGGCAGTTTCGCTTTCGTGGGCTGTTGTTGTGGATTTAGTTCCCGCAGACTCACGTCCGTACATTGGATCAAGCGATAACAATACCGTAATAGGATTGATCTTCGGACATAACGGCGTTTCACGACTCGATAACAGTGTATTGGGAAACGGCGCTCCACAAAATGGGAATACGCCTCCTTCCGCGCCGATGGCTGGTGCCAATCTCAATCAGGGGACTCAGCCTCAGCAGAATCCTCGTCAAGGTCCGCCGCAGCAAGCGTTGGATGCGTGCGCCAATTTAACACAAGGCGCAGCCTGTTCATTCAACCTGTCCAATCGCGCCGTTGATGGAACATGTATCGCACCTCCCAATCTGGATCAATTAGCCTGCGCCCCCACCAACATGATTCCACAGGGTCAAAGTGGACAAGTTCCCAACGGCGGCCCGAATGGACAAGGTTCACAAGGGCAAGGCAACGGAATTCCGTTCAGCCAGGAAACTGGTGTACCCGGAGTCTTACGCTTCTTCACTCAACCTTTGTCCAAACAAATGTCGTGGCTTCTTCCCTTCGCGTTGATCAGTGTGCTGCTGACGCTTTTCGCTTCACGCATCCAATTACCCATTGAATCTGGCGCACACAAGGCTCTTGTCCTTTGGGGTGGTTGGCTGCTGACTTGCGTGGTCTTCTTCAGCATAGTTTCGGGAATCTTCCATGCATATTACGCCATCATGCTTGCTCCCGCACTTGGCGCAATGGTTGGCATTGGCTTCGCTCAACTCTGGTCATGGAGTGCGGATAAGAAATGGGTCGGTATTCTGCTGGCCCTCTCTGCAGCAGCGACCATTGGCTTCCAATATTTTGCCACAACGCAATACAACGAATTCTCGTGGTGGATGCTTGGAAGTGGCATTCTGCTTGGGTTGGGAATCACCTTCCAGTTCGCGCAGAGGCGTTTGGCATACGTCACAATTTTGGCGGCAATGATGGTCATCCCCATGTATTGGACAATCATGACCGTGGTGTCGAGCTCGGACATCAACCTGCCCACTGCTTATACTGGCAACAATCAAGCGCAGGATGGTTTTGACCGTGCGCGCCAGCAGCAAGGTTCAAACGTAAATACTGAATTGCTTGCATATCTTGAAGCAAATACGCAAGACATAAAATATCTTGTGGCGGTGCCTTCATCACAACAAGGGTCACAGCTTGTGATCGCAACGGGACGCCCCGTTTTATACATGGGCGGCTTCGCTGGGCAGGATGAAGTTGTCACTGCGGATGACCTGGCAGAGATGGTTGCGAACGGTGAGCTGCGCTACGTGTTATTCAACGATGATCGCAGTAACAAAGCGGACATTACAAACTGGTTGAAAGCCTCCTGCGCCGTTGTGTTGGACTACAGTCAAATAAGTGCGGGAGGACCTCAGGACCAGCCGATGACACTCTATATGTGCAAATAACTGTCGATCAGCAAGCTGATTGACTCCAGAACAAAGCACTTCCGCATTTTGAGCTGCGGGAGTGCTTTGTTTACCCATGACACTTGTCATATCAGCTCGTGAGTGATTGCATGGGTTTTTCACAAGTTCGATGATTTCATACACTCCTTGCATTCTTTTTACATCTGTACAATGAGGCAATCATTACAAAAGGAGAAAAGAATGTTTAACAGTAAATTGTTTGCCCTGTTCGTCATCAGTTCGATCATTTTATCTGCATGTTTGGGAACTCCTCCGCAGGCGGAACCCATTACATCACACGCTCAGGAAAATTCGGGTCAAGTTGTATCGGTTCAAGACCCCGTTCAACCTGCCGCCACCACATCAACCGAAAATGATCACGACCATAGTGATGCAGAACATCATTCCGATGTGGATCTGACCCACCTTGAAGTTGGCGATGGAAAGTATTCAACGAGCCCACAAACTGGATATGTATATTCATGCATGACTTCCTTCAACGGCGGCGGCGCAACAGGCACTGGTTCATGGATGAATGGCGACGGCACCTGGGATGCAACCAAGAAAGCCGTTGTGGACGGGTCCGTATCATGGCCCAGCAGTTTCACCATTTCCATTCAAGGCGATCAGCGCGTCTTCACCGGCAACGACCTGCCTGATCACGCCACTGGAAATTTTCCCGTTGACCCAAGCGATGATGCTTATGCTGTGGATCGCAATCCAAATTCCATTCAGGAACAGTCCATCACGTTGAGTTTGCCCGTTACTCCCACCGCGGCAGCACAGCCTAATTGTGTGGGCGGCGAAATTGGGATAATGCTCTCTGGTGTAGTTATCTTCAGCGCTTTTGATGCCGAAGGCCGTGATGCCGTTGCGCACGAAGTACAGGATAACTGCGATGGTCATCCGCAGGCCTCTGGTTTTTATCATTATCACAACCTGAGCGATTGCATCGAAGATACTGCCGCCAGCGGACATTCTTCATTGGTCGGTTACGCTTTCGATGGATATGGAATATATGGCTATTACGGTGAAGATGGCGCGGAAGTGGAAAATGAAGATCTGGACGTATGTCACGGTCACACCCACACTGTGGCTTGGGATGGTCAGATGGTCGAGATGTATCACTACCACGCTACGCATGAATTCCCATATGTTGTTGGTTGTTTCCACGGCGAGCCTGCGGTACATGCACTTTCAGCAGGCGAAGGGCGGCAGGGTCAAGCTCCTGCAGACCCCCAATCCACTCAAGGCAGCGGACAACCTGTTGGCAGTCAACCTCCCCAAGCGGCGATTGATGCGTGCGCAAACCTCACAGTTAATACGGCTTGTACAATGAACACCCCGAACGGGTCACTAAGCGGCACATGTAACACGCCGCCCAACTCAAGTCAACTGGCTTGTATGCCGGCAGGCGGGCCGCCGAATCCGTAAATTTCCAATATAGCCAAAAGGCGACATCGGAGAATAAGATGTCGCCTTTTGAAATTTACTGTTGACGCTGTTTTTGAAACAACGCCCCGTACACAGACTCGGGAATATCTGCTGCTTTATAAATCTGTATGCAGTCCAGCCCGTTGATATAAATTACCTTTTCGGTCTTTGGATGGATGCGGTGAGTGATGGGATCCAGATAATCGGAAGATCTTATTTCATTCGGGATTGTTTTGAAATCGTCATTGATCAGATAAGTCCGTTTAAAGACAAGCACCTCACCAAGAAAATGTTCCCATGTCGTTGTAGATGGCAAGAAATATAAAAGAACATTTTTTCATAACTACTTGCCAAAACAACAAACCCTTTAGGTAATCATAAGCTAAAGCATGACTTTTACACTTACACAAACCAGAGAAAACGCAGTTCTATAAGCATCAATCTATCAGCAGTAAAGAAAACTGCGAGGTTACTCGCAGTTTTCTTTACTCTTCCTTACTTCCTCTGTTTCTTTAGCAGCGCTTCATACACAAACTCGGGAATATCCGCAACCCTATATATTTGGATGTATTCAAGCCCATTAATATAAATTAGCTTTTCAGGTTCCACCACCCCCTCGAATTCAACGAGAATTTTTTCCGTTTCCGGGTGAATGCTGCGAGTGATAGGATAAAGCACCAGATAATCCGAAGACTTTATTTCATTCGTGATCGTTTGGAAATCATCATTGATCAAATAAACTCGCTTGAAGACCAATGTTTCACCAGGAAAGTAAAAAGAAAACGTCCCCATACCATTATAGACATAAGCTTGAATATTCTGAGCATTTGGCTTTTCAGAAAGATAATCTGCCGCTTGCGAGAGTCCTTCGCCATAGCCGAGGGTTGCCGCCCGCTCTGCAAAAGGATTCTTATACGTGAAATAATACGGCGCATACGGAAGCCCAAAGCCAATCTGCAGGGCGATCAAAATCACCAC
>JAEURE010000175.1 GCA_016789485.1 Anaerolineales bacterium
CGATTAATTTTGTAAGATCGTGTCCTGCAATATGTAGTTTGTCATTGTCGATTGTTGCTGAAATTGGGAAGAGGTCAAGTCGTTTCATTTTTGTTGAGATTTCTCGCAAGGAAGATCTGATTTTTGCCGAGCCGCTTTGCCGTGAGTTCGGCATGGTCAGCGGCAAGCAGAAGATCGGCGAGAGAGTTTGCATCTTGTGGAAATGAGGCGATCCCGATGCTTAATGTGTGGCCTGAGATGCCTTTGTTTTCAATGGGCGTTTCCGTGGTGCTGGCGCGCGCGGCGTGTTGCAGGCGTTTTGCGAATTCGAGAGCGCCATTCTCGTCTGTGTTTGGCAGGATGATGGCGAACTCATCACCACCATAGCGTGCAGCAACATCGTATTTACGCAAATTGGCACGGATCATATCCGCCGTTGCTTTAAGACGTATATCCCCCGCGGGATGACCCCATTTGTCGTTATATTCCTTAAATGAATCAACATCGAATATGATCAGCGAAAGAGGACAGGTCAGCCGTGTGGAGCGTTCCAACTCGGCTGTCAGAATCTTCTCGAGGGCATGGCGGTTGGAGAGGCCACTGACGGCATCGGTCATTGCCATTTGCTTGACCTGCGCATGCAGGCGGGCATTGTCCACTGCCAGGGCAATTGGCCCGGAGAGGATTGTTAGCAATTCGACATCATCATCCTTGAGCGTACGGTTTGCGTCAGCTTCCACATTAAGTGTTCCGAGAACCATATTCTCTTTCACCAATGGAACACAGATTTCACTTATAACCTTGTTGTCTGCTCTTAGAAAAGACGGTTCTATTGAGGCATCTCGAATGAATTGAACGGCTTTTGTTTTTATCGTTCGTCCGGTCACTCCCTGGCTGATGTGGATCTTGTTAATAATCAATTCCTGCGGGTATCCCACTTGGGCGCCAAGGTGGAGATAATCATCCTTCAATAAATATATGCTGACGTGTGTATACCCAAATGACTTATGCAACTCCCGCACTACGGAGTCGAAGATAGTTTCCAGATCCAATGAACTGGAGATAACCCGCGAAACAGCCTGAACCGCAGCCATGATGCGCAAATGTTCCTGCGCGCGAGAATACAATGATGCTCTTTGCAGCGAGGCGGATATCTGATTTGCAAGAGTTTCCAGGGTGGTCACATCTTCATTGTCAAAGGCGTCTGATTCGATGCTTTCCACATAGAGCACGCCAAGCAAATCCTTTTCGCTGAGGATGGGGACACAGATGGCTGAACCATAATGTTCGTCGTTTGAAAAATAGTAGGGATCGGCGGCAACATGTTTCGAGATATACGTTTTTCGGATTGCGGCAGTGTGGCCAATAATTCCTTTCCCCATCCCCTGTTTGAAGCCGGGACTGTATCCGAAATCCTGAGTACCGGCAATGGCGGTGACTTCCAGCATATTGTCGGCGGTGGGAAGGGATATTGCTGCTTCGGCATATCCGAAGCGATTTACAACAGCATCAATGGAACGCTGCAGGATCTCTTTTTGATCGAAACTGTCCGCAATTTGCCTGCCCACTTCTTCGAGAAGCCCCAACTGTGACGAGCGGCGAAATTCCGCTTCCAGAAGCTCCTGTTCCTGTGTAACATCGTGGATGACCAGCACACGCCCGATCAGGGTTCTATCGTCGCTGTTTAATTGTGTGACCGTAGCTTCATACCAGCCTGAATGCCCATCTTTTGTAATTTCAAATTTTATGGAGGTATTTGAATTGCCCCACTCTTTTCTAAATTGAGCAGACTGTGGCAGGATGTCAAAAACTGATGTGCTGTCTGGAATATCATCCTGTCCAAGCCATTTTTTGGCTGCGTTGTTAATGATCGTAATACGGTCTTTTGCATCTGTAACGATGATCGCATCTTTAAGATGTTCCAGCACGAATGGCTCGAGGTCTGTAGGTTTTTTGGAGTTTTTTTTAAACCCTCTTAAAATGGCAAGGAAAGTTATGCCTGCTGTGCTGAAAAAAAAACCAGGGCTTGCGAGGTAGGTCAATGATGCCGTGATCATTAGTTCAAGGTCAATCGCTAAAGAACAAACTCCACCAAACTTCCCAGTTTTGCATTGGGGTGGGGGATGGTATCGGGGTAGGATTGATCACCGGTGCGCTGCCGGGTACGCCTATCGGAATCACAGGCTGGTCACCTTCCTGTAAATAATGTCCTTCGGTACGTGCCCATTCCTCCACAGATGCTGTTGATCCTGCGTAAGCCACCTGGGTTTGCAGTGCCATCTGGGTTTGTATCGCCTGTGTCGCCAAAGCGCGGATCTGGTCGCGCTGGTCGTTTAAGCGGTTTAATTCCTCGAGGCGTGTATTGAATTCAATTACAAACAATATCAACACAAAAATACCCGCAAACACGGCAATGCGTCTAAAATTAAAGGGGATCTTAAGCATGGCTTTATCTTAATCGCATTCTCCCGCATTTGCAAACCCTTTTATGGTACAATCCTGCCCCGCAGGATAAAATCCCGCTCATGCAGAGCGTAGTACCCTTCGCTCTGACATCTCACCGCCAGAAAGGGCTTGAAGAAAATGAAAGTATTGCTAGTAAAAGACGTGTACAAACTTGGCCGCGCCGGAGACATCAAAAAGGTCGCTGATGGTTATGGCCGCAACTTCCTCATTCCGCAGGGATTTGCCGTTCTCGCAACCGAAGGCGCTTTGAAACAGGTGCAGCGAATTAAGTCACAAGCCGAGATTCGCCGCAACACCCAGAACAATGAACTTAAGGGCGTTGCAGACCTGATCAAAGATGTAACCCTCACTTTCGCCGCCAAAGCTGGTGATACCGGCAAGTTGTACGGCTCCATCACCACCCAGGATATTGCCACTGCACTCAGCGAGCAGATCCGCCATGAAGTGAAACGCCAGTTGGTTGATATTCAACCCATCCGCACACTGGGCGAATTCACTGCTCACATCCGCCTGACCATGGATTTGGTCCCCGAGATCAAGATCATCGTCCACCGCGAAGGTGAAAGCGCCGAAGCTCCCGTTGAGCAAGCTGAACCTGAAAAGGCGAAGAAACCGAAGAAAGCCGAAGCTCCAGCAGCAGAAGCCGCGGCAGAAGAAACACCCGCTGCAACAGCCGAATAATAAGAACTTCACATCACCGGCGAAAGTCGGTGATGTTTGTAATACAATACCCCCATGCCAGAATCAATTGGTCAACGCCTGAAACGAGAACGCGAAGCGCGATATCTGACGCTTGAAAGAGCATCTGAAGATACGCGTATTCGCATCCTATTTTTGCAGGCTCTCGAAGCTGACGATTACTCGGTCATACCGTCTGCGGCGCAGGGACGCGGCTTTTTGCGAAATTATGCCGAGTACCTTGATCTTAATATTGACGAAATGATCGCGGAGATTCAGCGCGGCGCACCTGCTTCGGTTGAAGTGAGCGGACCATTGCCGCAGGTCAACCTTCTTGAAACGGAGATTCCGCCGTTAGTTAATGAAGATGAAAAACCTGCGCCTCGTTTCTTTGACCGTTGGCTGGGACGCCGTCCGAAAGCAGAATCACAGCCTGAGACAGAATCTCCCGAACCTGTGCTGGAAAAACTTGTCGCGCCTGCTGAAGAAGTTGAAAGAGTAAACCTCGTTGAAGAACCTAAAACTCGCGGCAGAAAGAAAAAGAAAATGGCGGAGGAAGAGATTCCCCCGCAGGCTGAAGTGACGGAGATAAAACCAACAGAGGAGACTCTGCCGGTTGAGGTTGAGCCTATTGAAGTTAAGGAAGAAGCGAAAGCGGGTTTTGTTTCGCAGCTTGTAATTTTCGCTCAATCCCTTTTTAAAAAGAAAGAATCCGAATCCGCTTTTGTTGTGGAAGTAGAGGAGCAAAGCGAAACAGAGCCGGAACAGATAAAGCCTTCTGTGCCATCTTTGCCCGCGGATGTGATCTTTGCCGAGATCGGCGCACAGTTGCGCGAGCGGCGTGAGTTGATCAGTTTGACCCTCGAAGAGGTGGAGCGGCATACGCATTTGCGGGCGGTGTTCCTGAAAGCTCTGGAAGATGGCGCAATGGATCGCTTGCCGTCACCTGTGCAGATGCGAGGGATGCTTGTAAATTATGCGGCTTTCCTTGATCTGGATACCGATAAAATTTTGCTGCGCTTTGCAGATGCGTTGCAGGCGAGACGGCATGAGAAGTACGCCGAAACGCCGCGCGAAAAGATTCAAACAGAAGTGGTTGCATCCATACCATTCCTGCGAACATTTATTGCAGGCGATTTGGTCTTCGGTGTGGTGATGATCGCGATCCTGGCGGCGCTGGCGATCTGGGGATTTGGGTATCTGGTCAGTTCGCAGGATGATCAAGATCTGGCAGAGGCTACTGCGCCTTCCATTGTGGAAGTGCTTGGCGACGTACCCCTTCCAACGGCGTCATTGCAATCTACATTTGTAGCTGTGGATGAAAATATTGCCGCCACTTCCGCGGCTGGGGCAGGTTTGTTGATCACGCCAGATGCGCCTACGCAGGAAGAGAACAATACGAATGTGACGGTCAGTATCTTTTCTCTGGAACGCACGTTTGTAAAGATCTCTGTGGATGGGGAAGTGGCTTTTGAAGGCCGTATGGCTCCACGCGAAACAAAAGTGTTTGAAGCGGAGAATCAAGTGGTTGTGTTGACGGGGAATGCTTCTGCGCTGCGAGTCACCTATAATGGACAGGACCTTGGTTTGATGGGCGGCATTGGGGAAGTGGTCAGTCGTGTATATTTGATTTCCGGCGTAGTGACGCCGACTGCAACCATACCGCCCACGCCGACCAATACACCGCTGGTAACTCCGACGTTCACGCCAACATCTACACCGACAAGTACGCCAACGGTAACTCCGCCGGATGGCGGGTAGTCATAATTTATAGTTAGGAAAATAACGTGTCTAAAAAGAATACATTTCATTTAGTGTCATTGGGCTGTGCAAAAAATACGGTTGATTCGGATTCGATGGCGCAATTGCTTTTGCGTGATGGGTACCGTTCGATGGACGACCCATCCAAGGCGTCGGTATTGATCGTCAATACATGCGGGTTCATTGGGCCTGCGAAAGAAGAATCCTATCGTGTGCTGGATGAACTTGCCAAATCGAAACTCGATGGGCAGGTGCTTATTGCAGCGGGATGCCTCACCCAGCGCTATGGCGTGGAAGTTGCCAAGAAAGTGCCCGGTATTGACGGCATCCTTGGTACGCGTCGTTGGATGGATATTGTGCAGGTGGTGAAGGAAGTCCGCAAGAGCAAACATCCTGAGCCGATCTATCATTTACCTGAAACAGCAACAGTCGGCACCGATGAATACGATGCGTTGCGCGTTAGTGTGGCTGGTGCAAGCGCCTACATCAAAGTAGCGGATGGTTGTCGCCGTCCCTGCGCATTTTGCGCGATTCCATTAATAAAGGGAACAGCTGTTTCTCGTCCGGTCGAAGCCATCATCCATGAGGCGCAAACATTGCGTGATAAAGGCGTCCGCGAATTGGTCTTGATCGCGCAGGACACAACGGATTACGGTCACGACCTTGGGATGAAAGATGGTCTTGCGATTCTGCTTGAGCAATTGACGGATGCCGTCCCTGACATTGATTGGATTCGTGTGATGTATTCCTACCCGGGCTATGTCACAGACCACCTGATCGATGTGATGGCAACCCGCAAACAGGTTTTGCCCTACTTGGATATGCCGCTTCAGCACGCGCACCCAAAAACCTTATATCGCATGAAGCGCCCGTCCAATATGGATTGGGTGTACAAAACTCTAGGCAAAATGCGCACAGCCGTGAAAGACCTGTCGATGCGCACGACTTTTATTGTTGGTTATCCCGGTGAAACAGATGAAGAATTCCAGACCCTGTATGATTTTGTGAAGGAAATTCGATTTGACCGCGTGGGTACGTTCCAATTTTCCTTTGAACCCGGGACAACCTCCGCGCCTCTGGGCGACCCCGTACCTGCTTCTGTTAAACAGGAAAGATTCGAACGCTTGATGGAACTTCAGCAGAATATTTCGCTGCAAGTGAATCAATCCTACGTTGGCAAGACTCTGGATGTGCTGGTGGAGGGATTCGACAATGGCATTTCCATCGGCAGGTCATACCGCGATGCGCCTGAAATTGACGGCATGGTCTTTGTGGAAGGCAAAGCG
>JAEURE010000176.1 GCA_016789485.1 Anaerolineales bacterium
TTTTTGTACAAGTTCGGGAGCGGGGTCGTGTCCGCCAAAGGTGAGGAAGACTTTGAATGCGCAGTCTCCTTTCCGGTCATAGAATTGAAAGCTGAGCGCCTCGCGCCCGTCGGTGTGGCTGGGTTTGCGGAATGCAAATACAGATGCCAATTCCCAACTGCGGATGTGCATATCAAGTGACTTGCTTTGCACGTTGAAAAAGCTGTCTGTGCTGCTGAATTTTCCAAATTGACCGAAGGCTTCAAGGGTTGTTGCGCCGTTGGAAACGATCACATGCACATTGCCCAACTCTTCAAATGCGCGGATGATTTCTTCCCAACGGGCAGAATCCAACTCATGGGCAATATCGTCCTCAAGGGAGCGGATGACCTCCACTTCGGGCACTCGCATCTTTTTTGCGACCATGAGAGTCATCTGTTTTCTATCGGCATTAAATGTCTCTCGGATGGCTTCGTGGTTGATGGTCAGGTCTGTTTGCAGCATTTTACTTCTCCTGTCTTGTGGTATGGATTTGATGATCATGCGAGTATAGGGAGTTTTTTCGTCTCAATCTAGGTAATTGTATGAAAATTGTCGTAATTTCAGCATCAACCAGGTTTCAACCTGGTTGATGAATCGCCAGTTTGAAGGCGAAATCTCCCGTAAGACAGAATCAAGCTCGAGATTGGGTTCGAAGCGTCAAATATTCATCTTTTGGGCGGTTGGAGAGGGGATTTCCGATCCCAAAATATTAGAGAATCCAGAATCAACCTTAAAAATTATTGACATTGTATTCTTTATGTGCAATAATCTCAATTGCCGATAACGTTACCGGCAATGATACCGGAAAGAACCTCATTTTCAGTTGGTTCAATATGCCAGTCAAAAAACGCGCAATGACAATTCAGGATGTGGCAAAAACGGCAGGTGTATCTGTCTCAACCGTTTCACGTGTGTTGAACGGGAAGGTTGATGTAGCCAGAGACACTCAGGAGCGTATCCTAGAGGTGATTGCCAAGCTTGGATACACATCCAACCTCGCAGCGCGAAGTATGCGAAGTCACAGGAAGAACCTGATCGGGCTGGTAGTTCCAGACATCATGCCCTACTCCATTGAGATTCTAAAAGGTGTCAACCGGGCAATCGCAGAGTCGAAATTCGACCTCTTGGTATATACAACGGGGGACGCTCAAAAGAATGGCGCAGTTTTACATGAACAACATTACGTTTCCTTGCTTAGCAATTCCGTTACTGACGGTGTAATTATTGTGGCATCTGCTACGGCGGAATTCATCACAGATGCTCCTATTGTTGCAATAGACCCCCATGTTATTAATCCAAATTATCCGTCTGTCCAGGGCATGAACTATCACGGCGCCCTGGAAGTGATGGAATACCTGTTTGGGCTTGGACATCGACGGATAGGTTTTGTTAAAGGGCGGGAAGGAAACGTAAGTGCACAAAGGCGCTTCCTAGGATATAAGGATGCACTGGAAAAAGCCGGTATTGAATTGGATGAGACGATCATCATTCATGGTGATTTCACCCAAAAGACCACCTATAAAAATGCTCATCCATTACTGGCTTCGGACAATCGGCCAACTGCCATCTTTGCCGCCAATGATCAATCTGCAATTGGCGTATATCAAGCGGCGGAAGAGTTGGGAATCAATGTGCCCAATGACCTGTCCGTTGTTGGGTTCGATAATATTTCAGAAGCAAAATATCTTGGGCTTACCACGGTCGATCAGTTTCTTTCGGAAATGGGCTACATCGCCGTACAAATGCTGATTAAGTTCATTAATGATGAACCCCTGGATCTGGAAATTCACAAGATGCAGACAAAATTAGTGGTACGAACTTCCTGCCAGAGTTTGCTCCAGCCTGCCTGATTGGCGGCATGGAGTTTTTTTTGCTAATTACCGGTAACGTTACCGAAACAGACTGTTTGGATGAGGAAAAACGGATCCAAACAACACCTAATATGGTACTGAACTCGTGCTTTACTCTTCGCTTGAGCATGGGATAAGTAAGAAAAGGCATTATCAATAGAAATGTCTTTTTAGAAAAAAATCAGTCATTTTGTTTTGTAAGGAGGTACCAGGCACATATACATGAACACCCTTCTAAACGTCCAAAAGCAGACGTCCGATATCAAAGCGATACCGGACGCCGCCGAGAAGAAGTCTGTTGTCCATAGCAGGGTTAAGCAGACTTCCAACTCGAAAATATACCATACTAAAAAGGAGTAAGAAGAAGATGAAACGTTTATCTTATATTTTGTCTGTACTTGTTGCGTTGAGCATGTTGCTCGCAGCATGTGGTTCACCAGCACCAGCAGCAGTAACGGAAGCCCCCGCAACAGATGCCCCTGCAGCGGATGCAACAGATGCGCCTGCCGCAGATGCCCCCGCAGCTGAATTGGAAGGTACTTTGAATGTGTGGGCCTTCACCAATGAAATCCGCACCATGGCGATTGCCTTCGAAGGCCGCCACCCCAAAGTGGATGTTGTTTACACAATGATCCCGATGACCAATGGCGAATACCAGACCAAGGTAAAGGCTGCTGCCGGAACCGCTGATTCACCTGACGTCGTTGCTCTCGAAGCTGCCTTCGTAAAAGAATGGGTTGAATCCGATCTGTTGGCAGACTTGAACGATCTGCTGCCCTTGACCGAAGAACTCAAGACCTTCCCCTCCGTAGTGGAAGTTGGTTCATATGATGGTGTGACAAAAGGCTTCTCCTATCAAGCTACTCCGGGCGCCTTCTTCTATCGCCGCAGCATTGCCAAGGAATGCCTTGGCACCGATGATCCCGCTGAAGTTCAGGCCATGGTCGCTGACCTGGATAAATTCGTCGAAACTGCTGCCAAGATCAAAGCTTGCGGCACAGGCGATTATTTCACCGTTGGTACTCCTGGTGAAATGCTCAATCCTTTCCTTGCCAACCGCGAACAACCCTGGATCGTTGACGGTGAACTCGTTATCGACCCGATGGTTGAAGAATATGTGAAGTTCGCGAAGCTCATGCGCGATAACGGCTACGAATCACAGGCTACCCAGTGGAGTGAAGGCTGGTTCGCCGGCATGAACGACACTTTGAAGGATGCCAACGGAACTCCCAAGAAAGTCTTCAGCTACTTCCTGCCCACATGGGGTCTTCCCTATGTCTTGATCCCGAACTCCAAGTCTGATACTACCGACACTGGCGGCGACTGGGCTATGATCAATGGACCAATGGCCTATCAATGGGGTGGTACGTGGGTCGGCGTTTTGGATGGCAGCCCGAACTCTGAATTAGCCAAGGAATTCGTCAAGTTTGTTGCTCTCGACGAAGAGAACCTGACCAATTGGGCTACCGGTGTGTACACCAACGAATATCTGAAAGCCATTGATCCTGAAACACCCGATGATCAAGCTCAAGCTGGCGGCGACTTCGTTTCAAGCCAGGTCGTGGTTGAGAAGATCACCAGCTCCTTCGATAATTCTGACCTCGCCAAGTTCCTCGGCGGACAGAACTCCTATGCAGCATTTGCCCAGGCTGCTCCGAGTGTCAATGGCGCTTTGTTGACTGGTTCCGATGACGCCATTCAGCGCGCCCTCAACGACCCGCTGGCAAGCTACCTCAATGGCGATATCACTGAAGCTGAAATGTATGCCCAGTGGCTGGACGCCGTTCGCAATGAGTTCCCGGATCTGGTCATCCCCGAACCCCCTGTAAAGTAAGAACTAAATATTAATGATATGTGGGTCAGTATATGGTGTTGAAATATACTGACCCACTCCTTAAAATGAGTTTATCTCTTATTCTGGTTCGTCAAGTTTTATTATTTTGAAGAGGCACCATGAGTCTTTCCAAATTCAAAAGAAATTATTACGGGTATCTCTTTATTGCCCCGTTTGTCATTGGCTTTCTGATCTTTGGCCTATACCCGGTTTACAACACCCTGGCTCTTAGTTTTACGGATACCACGTTGATGACAAAGAACGCAAACTTTGTCGGTTTGAAGAATTTTGAGCGTCTTTTTGCTGACAATGTCTTCATTAACGCGGTGAAAAATACCTGGATAATCTGGATTTTGAATTTTATTCCGCAGGTTGGCATAGCCATGCTGCTTTCCATCTGGTTTACGAATACCCGCTTAAAGATCAAAGGGGTTGGAGTTTGGCGGGCGCTTTTCTTTTTGCCAAACCTGCTGGTGCCTGCGTCGGTGGCGGCATTATTTTTTGCATTCTTTTCCTTCTATGGACCTGTAAATCAATTCATGGTCAGGTATGGGCTGTTACCTGAAGCCATGCATTATTTGCAAAGTGTTCCTGTTACACGGGGGTTAGTGGTGTTCATCCAGTGGTGGATGTGGTTTGGACAAACAGTGATCATTGTTATGGCAGGCATGACCTCCATTCCTGTCACTTTATATGAAGCAGCCATGGTGGATGGGGCAACCTCCTCGCAAATGTTCAGGCGTATCACGTTGCCCCTATTGAAACCCATCCTTATTTATGTGTTCGTTACCTCTTTGGTTGGCGGCATGCAGATGTTTGACATCCCGTTCCTTCTGACGGATGGAAGGGGTTCGCCAAACGCCTCGATCCAGACAAATAATATCCTCATGTATATGAAATTCGCCAGCAGCAAGGGACATATTGGCGCAGCATCCTCCGTTGGTGTTTTGATTTTTATTATGACCAGCCTTTGCGCCCTAGGTATATTTTATTTCCTGCGCGATCGTGATAATGACGCACCAAAACGAAGCTGGTTTTCCAAAAAGAGCACAGAGAGGTAGGCACCATGTTTGAGAATTATAGATTTAATACAAGTGTGATCCGCTTTTTTGTCTACCTTGTGTTGATTATCCTATTAGCCGTAACCATTATCCCGATTTGGATTTTGATCGTGAACGCGACCCGTTCCACCACTGAGATACAACAGGGTCTTAGTATTTTTCCAAGTACCCATCTATTTGAAAACTATAGAATACTTTTGGGCAAGGGGCTTAACCTGCCGAGAGGCTTTTCAAACAGTTTGTTTTTGGCGGTTTCTTCAACTGTTGTGACAGTTTATTTCTCCATGCTGACCGCATATGGGATCGTAGCATATGAGTTCAAGGGGAAAAAACTGTTTTCCAACTTCATCGTTTTGCTGGTCATGATTCCCATGCAGCTTTCCATTATTGGCTTCTATCAATACATGTCCAAGCTTGGGCTTACGGATAATTATGCGGCGCTTATTTTGCCGCTTATAGCAAATGCCGGAGCGGTATTCTTCGGCAAGCAATATTTAGAGTCCATGATCATGCAGGATTTGATCGACGCCGCAAGAATCGACGGCGCCAGTGAATTGGGCATCTTCCATCTTGTTATGATGCCGCTGGCTGTTCCGGGCGCGGCTACCATGGGAATTTTTGCCTTTGTCGCCTCGTGGAATAACTTCTTCAATGCGTTTATTCTGATTTCATCCATTGAAAAGTATACATTGCCAATGCTGGTGCAGACTTTACGCGGCGATGTGTATCGTACCGAATTTGGCGCCATTTACCTGGGGCTTGCTGCCACCATCGTACCGATCATCGTTATCTATGCCCTCTTCTCAAGATACATTGTCAGCGGTATTGCAATCGGTGCGTTGAAGGAATAACTGCTCGTCTCAACTAGTTCTGGTTTTATAGAATGTTTCCAACCCTCAGGGCGGTACAGGAAAGGATTAAACAGGTTTTTGCGCATTCTCTCTCCATCCTTCGTAACCCCCACCTCTCCGGAGGTGGGGGCCAAGAAGTGACTGCCTACAGATAATATAGGAAATTCAAGGAGCAACCCTTATGACTGAATACATCTCCAAGCCTGAGCAAAAATTCACCTTTGGTCTATGGACAGTTGGCAACATAGGACGAGACCCGTTCGGGGGTCCTGTCCGCGAGCAGAAAACTCCCGCGGAGCTGGTCCGCCTGCTGGGGGAAGTGGGAGCGTACGGCGTCAACTTCCACGATAACGACCTGATCCCAATTGATGCGACACCTGCCGAAGCGGAAGCCATCAAAAAGGATTTTCGCAAAGCACTTGCTGACACTGGCGTGGTTGTCCCCATGGCAACCACCAACCTTTTCAGCGACCCGATCTTCAAGGACGGCGCTTTTACATCCAATGATCCCAAGG
>JAEURE010000177.1 GCA_016789485.1 Anaerolineales bacterium
GGCAACCGTGGTCAACGCTGTGTACAACGTGGAATAGGCTGCCTGCTTGTCTGAATCCGAGTCATTCTTCCAGAAACGGCGACGTGAACGACGCACATACCAGGTGGACAGGTTCTCAACGAACTTTTCCACAGGGCGGGTTGCGTTGGTAACATCATACGTTTCGTAAGCCTGGGTCACGTCGCGAACCAGCACGTTCAACTCGGAGAGAAGCCAGCGGTCAAGATCATTGGTCGGGGCAGTAACTGTCAATGCCTGAGGCTTGTCGAGGTTGGCGTATGTCACAAAGAATGAATATACATTCCAAAGTGTGAGCGTAAAGCTGCGGATGACATCGCCAACCAAATCGGAAGAGAAGCGGCGTTCCTGTCCGGGCGGCGTCGCAGTGAAGAGATACCAGCGCAGCGCGTCCGCACCGTGAAGGTTGATCACATCCCACGGCTGGACAATATTTCCCAGCGACTTGGACATCTTGCGCCCTTCCCCATCCTGAATGTGACCAAGACAGATTACATTCTTGAACGCAACATCGTCATTCAGCAGGGTGCTGATGGCATGCAGTGAATAGAACCAGCCACGGGTTTGATCCACAGCTTCACAGATGTAATCGGCAGGGAATTGCTCTTCGAATTTATCCTTGTTTTCGAATGGATAATGCCACTGAGCATACGGCATGGAACCAGAGTCGAACCACACGTCAATCAAATCTTTGACGCGCGTCATCTTGCCACCGCAGTCCACACATTTCCAATGGACATTATCCACGTGCGGGCGGTGCAGATCAAGTTCAGTCAAATCTCTGCCTGCTTTTTCAGAAAGTTCGGCAACAGAACCGACACACTCACGATGCTTGCAGTCAGAGTTCTCGCATTCCCATACAGGAAGCGGCGTACCCCAATAGCGTTCGCGGCTGAGAGACCAGTCGATATTATTCTCCAGCCAGTTGCCAAAGCGCCCACTTTTGATGTGTTCTGGGACCCAATTGATGGTATTGTTCAAATCAACAAGACGGTCCTTCTTTGCGCTCGTGCGGATGTACCAGGACTCACGCGCGTAATACAACAACGGAGTCTTGCAGCGCCAGCAGAAGGGATAAGTATGCGTGAAGGTCCCGGCACGGAACAAAAGCCCGCGCGCTTCGAGGTCTTTGATGATGAGCGGGTCGGCGTCTTTGACGAAGATTCCGCGCCACGGGGTGATCTCAGGAATGAAGGTGCCGTCAGGTTGAACAGTGAGCATGATCGGCAGATCATGCTTTTTGCCAGATTCCATATCCTCTTGGCCGTAGGCGGGAGCGGTGTGAACCAGGCCCGAGCCATCTTCTGTGGTTACGTAATCAGCAAGGATTACGTAATAGGCGGGCTTTTCAGCAGGGATAAAAGTGAAGAGCGGTTTATACTTTAGGTCCTTCAACTTTTTCCCTTTAAAGGTGTCTACTACTTTTACTTCTTCACCCTTAAAGACTCTCTCGACTAAATTCTTGGCAAGGATGAGCCTTTCCTTTGTACCATTGTTGTCGCGCTCGACCGTCACATAATCCACATCGGGGTGCGCGGCAACAGCCACGTTAGAGGGCAAAGTCCAAGGAGTAGTGGTCCACACCAGCAATGAGGTATCTGGCTTATCGACCAGCGGGAAGCGCACAAAAACGGACGGGTCGACAGCGTCGTCGTAACCGAGAGCAACCTCATGGTCAGAAAGAGGCGTACCGCAGCGCGGACAATACGGCACGATCTTATAGCCCTTGAAAAGTAAGTCCTTTTCCCAGAAATTTTTCAGGATCCACCAAACCGACTCGATATAGTCGTTTGTGTAAGTCACATAGGCAGTATCCAGATCCACCCAAAAGGCGATGCGGTCCGTGAGCTTTTCCCACTCCTGAATATAGGTAAAGACGGAGTTCTTGCAAAGCTCGTTGAATTTATCAACGCCATATTCTTCGATCTGATGTTTGCTGTTGAAACCGAGCTGCTTTTCCACTTCGATCTCCACAGGCAAGCCGTGGGTATCCCACCCGCCGCGGCGCGAGACATGATATCCGCGCATGATCTTGTATCGCGGAAACATATCTTTGAAAGCGCGCGCCAACACATGGTGCACGCCCGGACGTCCATTCGCAGTGGGAGGGCCTTCGTAAAACACATACTCAGGTCTGCCTTTACGCTGCTCAACGGTCTTCTTGAAGATATCTTGTTTTTTCCACATCTTAAGAACAGCATCTTCCATCGAAGGCGCATCGAGTTTTGCATTTACTGGTTTAAACATTCCTACCTCCACAAAATAAAAACTCTCGTCTCATAACAGAGACGAGAGCAATGCTCACGCGGTACCACTCTGATTCCCCAATTTGCGGGGCTTCTCATTCGGACACAACCATGTCCTCACCTCTGTAACGGAAGGATACCGTCTCCCTTACTTTGACTTGCGCCATTTCAGTTTGAAGCTTCGGGATGATTTTCAACCGCCTACACGTATCCGCCTCACACTGGACCTCGGACTCGCTGACCGTTTCGACAGATTTACTCGTTCCCATCAACGCTTTTCAGTTTGCGGATTATACACATAGAGCAGACAAACGGCAAGAGCCAAACATTCCCCTATCCTCCGCCTTTATATTAAATTTAATTCTCACTAATTACATGTTGACGTATTTTTGTCAGACAGGTATAATCTTTTTTCGGCATTATTTCAAACAGCAGGAGTATATATTATGACTACACCCGACAGCGCGCCCGCCGTAGCGCTTGAACCAAAAACCAAACTCAGCGGCAAGGTATTAAAGACAACACTCGCGGGGGCACTTGTTGACATCGGACAAAGTTTACCTGGTGTCATACACATCTCACAACTCCAGACAGAAGCGGTAAACAAAGTCGAAGATGTTGTAAAGGAAGGGCAGGCTGTGGATGTTTGGGTACGACGCGTAAAGAAAGACCGCATCGAACTCACCATGATCGAGCCATTGGCTTATGAATGGAAGGAAATCCAGCCTGACCTGATCGTAAAAGGCAAGGTAGTACGCCTTGAAACCTACGGCGCTTTTATAGATTTTGGCGCTGAACGCCCGGGCCTTATCCACGTGAGCGAATTGACTCACGGCTACGTTAAGACTGCAAGCGAAGTTCTCAAAGAAGGCGAAGAGATCGAAGCGAAAGTTCTGGACGTAGATCGCCGCAAGCGACAAATTCGCCTGAGCATGAAAGCCCTGCAAGCGGAAGTTATTGATGAAGCCAAAGCCGAACGCGAAGAGCGCAAAGGAAAAGGCAAGCGCAAGGGCAAGAAGGAAGACGAGTCCTACGAAATGGAAACTGAGGTTTCCAACGAGCCGCAGTTCACCGCCATGCAAATCGCCTGGCAGCAGGCGCTCGAAAAATCAAAAGGCAAAAAAGTTCGTCGCAAGTCTTACAAATCAGCCTCTGAAGAACAGGAAAAAATGTTCAACAGTACCCTGGAAAAAAGACTTCCCACTGGTGGATAAACAAAAAAAGAGCGGGCTTTCGCCCGCTCTTTTGATTCATATTACTTGGCGGTACTTTTCAAATACGCTTCCATAAACCCGTCCAGGTCACCGTCCAGAACCGCTTGAGAATTCCCAGACTGAAAATCGGTGCGGTGATCTTTTACCATCTGGTATGGGTGGAGAACATACGAACGGATCTGACTCCCCCACTCTGCCTTTGTATATTCACCGCGCAACACAGCGCGTTCCTCTTCTCGTTCTGCCTGTCGAATTTCCAACAAGCGCGCACGCAAGATCCGCATGGCAAATTCACGGTTTTGATTCTGTGAGCGTTCGTTCTGGCAGGTTACTACGATCCCAGTGGGAATGTGTGTAAGACGTACGGCAGTGGCATTCTTTTGCACATTTTGCCCTCCTGCACCGGAGGAACGAAAAACATCCATTTTTACATCGCCGGGGTTGATCTCAATATCAGCCTCATCCATCGATACCTGCGGAAGAACCTCGATCAACGCAAAGGAAGTATGCCTGCGATGTGCGGCATCAAACGGAGAAAGGCGCACTAGCCGGTGCACACCTTTTTCCGAGCGCAAATAACCAAAGGCATAACGCCCCCCTACCGCGATAGTCACGCTCTTTATGCCAGCCTCTTCACCTGGTGTCGAGTCTAATATTTCCGCCGAGAAACCGTGGTCTTCTGCCCAACGCAAATACATACGTTGAAGCATATCCGCCCAATCCTGAGAATCTGTTCCGCCTGCACCCGCATGAATTGCCAGAATGGCATCATCATGATCGTACGGTCCTGAGAGCATAGCCGCAAAAGAGCGTTTCTCAAGGTCAATTTCAACTTTACGGATCTCGCCCTCTAAATCCCCACGCAGCGCATCATCATCAAGCCTGGCAAGCTCGGTCAAGTCATGGATCTGTTGTTTCAACGCACTCCACGATTCGACATCTGAACGCAAACCAGAGACGGCCTTCATTGTCTTTTGTGCGTTCGTGGAATCATTCCAAAAATCTGGATGTTCGATCTCTTTTTCGAGCTGGGAAAGTTGGATTTCTTTGCCCGTCAGGTCAAAGACGCACCATTAATTGTTGAGTCAGGTCATTCGCGGCCTGCAAGCGCTGAAGCAAATCCTGCATAATATCTCCTAGTTGTTCGACAAAATTCCATCTACAAAAGCATCGGGATCAAAGGGAGTTAAGTCCTCGGGTTTTTCGCCAAGCCCGGCAAACAAGATTGGCAGTCCCAGTTCCTTTTGAATGGCAAAAGCCATGCCCCCGCGCGCAGAAGAATCCAGTTTGGAAAGGATGACACCTGTCACATTAACAGCTTCTTTAAAAGAACGTGCCTGCTGGAGAGCATTCTGCCCGGTGGTTGCATCCAGCACCAGCCACACTTCATGAGGCGCCCCTGGCAGAGCCTTCCCCACCACCCGATTAACTTTCTTCAATTCTTCCATTAAGTTGAAACGGGTATGCAGGCGCCCTGCCGTGTCTATCATGACGATATCCACACTTCGGGCGACTCCAGCTTGAACAGCATTGAACGCCACTGCACCAGGGTCACTCTCCGAGGCACCTGCGATCACCTCCACCTTCAGCCTGTCTCCCCAAACCTGAAGCTGATCCATCGCTGCAGCTCGGAAGGTGTCGGCTGCGCCGAGCAAAATCTGCTTCCCTTCACCATGAAATCGTGAAGATAGTTTGGCAATTGTGGTCGTTTTGCCAGAGCCATTGACTCCCACCACTAAAATGACGGTTGGTTTGTTGGAAAAATCCAACGCGGGGGGTGTAATAAGGCGTGAACGCAATTCCTGCTTCAGCGCAGAGGAAAGCTCGTTGGCGCGAATCAGGCCTTCGGCTCGTGCGAGGCGTTTCAACGAGTCCAAAACAGCGGATGTTGTCTCGATCCCCAAATCAGCCTGGACAAGAAGAGTTTCAAGGTCATCCCATGTCCCATCAGTTATTTCAGATGCGCCAAGCACTGACGCAATTTGTCCAAATGCAGCCTTGCTTGTGCGCGAAAGTCCGTCTTTCCAGCGTGAAAATAAGCTATTCATGAGCGGCGATTATATCAGGGAATTTATGTTATACTCCATCGGCTAAATAAAGAAAACAGCAAAAGCTAGTGAATGTTATAAAGGAAAAAATATGTCCGCAGAACCAATTCATATCACAGATGAGTCTTTCGAAAAAGTAGTGATGCAGTCCACCATACCTGTTATCGTGGATTTTTGGGCGCCGTGGTGCAATCCGTGCAAGATGATCGCCCCAACCCTCGATAAACTTGCCCAGGAAAATGATGGCAAGTTAATTGTCGCAAAGGTCAATACTGATGAACACTCTGAATGGATGCAAAAATTTGGCATTCAGGGAATCCCGACCTTGTTGTTCGTCTCAGGCGGCAAGGTTGTTCACCGCCAAGTGGGCGCACTTCCAGAGCGCATGCTGCGTGAAGTTGTGACACAATTTATGGATGTGATAAACCAAAACTAAGTCAATTAGTCTAGTTTGAATAAGGAGTTGGCCATGAAAAAAATAATTGCGCTCTTTGTTATGCTCAGTATTTCACTTAGCGCATGCCTGCCAGCCGCGCTGCAACCACAAGCCGCCAACCCAACTCCGATTTCTGAAGCAGTTTTACAAGCAACAGCAGCCGTCCTT
>JAEURE010000178.1 GCA_016789485.1 Anaerolineales bacterium
ACTTCTGTTGCCAAGTTGGGTGCAGATACATTGGTGGAGTGGGGGCGCGAGGTAATTGGAAATGTCATTGGAGGTTTGGCAAACCAGCGTTATGTTGAAACCCCGCAAGGGTATGTGTATGGGTCTGTGGTGCAGCCGACGCGTAATTTGCCGAACGTGCCTGTTGCAGAAATGCCCGCTGGTCAGTCGGGTTTTTGGGCGGAAGTAACCGTGCCATATGTTGATTTGACTCACGAGGGTGTGGTGGCTTCTCCCTGGCTGCAAGACCACATTACTTACAATTTTCCGCCGCGTCTGTATTATGGACAGGTGGTGTGGATCGACCAGATCCGTCAGAGCAGCGGTTTTGTGGAGTATCGCTGGAATGAAGATGCCTATGGCAAGGGCTACGGTTATGGCGGTGGCTACGGCGAGTTTTTCTGGGGAGATGGTGCGGGGTTTAAGATTCTCACGGAAGAAGAAGTTGCGCCCATCAGCCCGGACTTTAATCCCGATGAAAAGACAATTTCTGTGAATCTGGATTACCAAACTCTTTCTTGTTTTGAAGGCAAGAATGAAGTCTTCTTTTGCCGTATTTCCAGTGGAAAGGCTTATGACCCGATTACAGGTGCGATTTCAGATGAATTTGCCACACCTGCTGGGAATTTAATCACCCACTGGAAGATCGTTTCCAAAAATATGACGGCAGGTTCCGCCCAGGCGGGTTATTCCACACCTGCAGTTCCGTGGAACACATTTATCAGCGGCGAAGGAATTGCCATACACGGTGCGTTTTGGCACAATGCCTTTGGTGAGAAGCGTTCCCACGGCTGTATTAATGTAACTCCCGAACACGCCAAGTGGATTTTCCGCTGGACGACTCCTTATGTATCTCTTGCTCAAAGCGAATTACGCATGTCCCTTCCCGACCATGGCACAATCGTTTTGTCCTCAGAGACAAAGTTCTAATACTCAGTCCCGTTGCTGTACTCATATGCTTTCTCCAAGGTGCTAAAAAATTATGGAAATTTCTCAAATTAGTGTCTGGCTTGCTTTTCTGGCGGGGCTGGCTTCCTTTCTTTCTCCCTGTGTGTTTTCGCTCGTGCCTGCTTACGTAGGCTACCTCGGTGGACGAGCCGCAGGATTAGGGGCTCAACCCAACCGTTGGTTAACCTTTAGCCACGGCGTTGCCTTTGTGCTTGGCTTTAGCATAGTCTTCGTCTTGCTTGGCGTGGCAGCTTCCTTTGCGGGCGGTCTGTTATATGACCTGCGTTTTTGGCTGGCGAAAATCGGCGGTGTGGTCGTTATCATCTTTGGTTTACACATGATCGGCGTTTTCCATATTCCTTTTCTTGCTTATGACACACGGGTACAGGAAGCTCCAGATCCCAAAATGGGATACCTTTCCTCTGCGCTGATGGGGGTGTTCTTCTCGGCGGGCTGGTCTCCTTGTGTAGGACCCGTCCTCGGCGCGATCCTGACCCTTGCGATCAATGGCGGGTCAGTTTCCCTTGGCGCAACTTTGCTGACATTTTATTCAGCGGGTCTGGCCATTCCCTTTTTGCTGGCTGCTTTGGGCATTGGCTGGGTATCCACTATTCTGCGGAAATATAGCAAGGTCATGCGCTACGTTGAGATTGCGATGGGCGTGGTGCTTGTGATTGTTGGCATCATGCTTTTCACAGGCATTTTTGAACTCATTGCGCAACAGGGCCAATTCTTCTACTTCAATTTCGGCATCTAGCTGGTAAGTCGATCATTATCGTCTCGTAAGGATACGTGGATAATTCAAGGAATTATCAAAACTTGCGGGACGTTTTTTTATAGGAATCTTCCATGCTTAATGTAACCCTCTACACCCGAAAAGACTGCAAACTGTGTGATGAAGTAAAGGCTGAATTAATTAAGCTTCAGGCTGGATATCCCCACAGACTTGTTGAAGTGGATATTAATTCCGATTCTGCGCTGGTGGCAAAATATGGGCAAATCATCCCGGTTGTGGAAGTGGGGCCGTATACGCTGCAGGCTCCCATCACCCGCCAGAAATTGCAAATAGCTCTCGGAGCAGCTACTGACAGAAGAAATCAACTGGAACAACTGGAAGATCCTGAATACAAACAACGCATCGAAAAAGGAAAAAATGTGACTACTGGAGACCGCATTTCATACTGGATTGCCAAGCGATATCTGCTTATTTTGAATTTGTTTATGCTTTTTTATGTTGGGCTGCCTTTTCTTGCCCCAACCTTGATGAAATTAAATGCCGAACTGCCCGCCCAGCTTATTTACCGAATGTATAAACCTTTCTGTCATCAATTTGGATTTCGTTCCTTCTTCCTTTATGGAGAGCAACCGTATTATCCGCTGGCAGAAGCAGGAGTGAGCGGCGCCAGAACGTTTGAAGAGGTGACCGGGATTGCAAACCTGAGTGATCCCTACAGCTTTACACGCTTTGAAGCTCGAAACTACATCGGCAATGATGTGGTTGGTTATAAGATTGCTTTGTGCGAGCGTGACGTAGCCATTTACCTCGCCATTCTGGGATTTGGCATTGTGTTTGGGCTGACGGGCCGCCGCTTTAAATCCGTGCATTGGATGATCTGGCTGCTTATCGGTATTGGTCCCATTGGGCTTGATGGTTTTTCGCAACTGTTCAGCCAGTTCAATTGGGAATGGCTCGCATCTCTTGTTCCGTATCGCGAAAGCACGCCCTTCCTGCGCGCGTTGACAGGGGCGCTTTTTGGCTTGATGACTGCCTGGTTTGCTTATCCTAATATTGAAGAGTCGATGAGCGAAACGCGCCAATATTATGCCAAGAAATTCGCCGTCTATCAGGCTTCCGAATAATGCCTTTTCATGAACACAACCATCTGCGATATTATAGTTTTGATATCTTTTCAAACTCGGTAACACAAGCCGTCTTTACCCGCCGTGGCGGCGTAAGCCCTGCGCCCTGGCAGTCTTTGAACCTGGGCGGATCGGTGGGAGATGACCCTGTTCATGTGGCGGAGAATCGCATCCGCATATTTGATGCGCTTGGCCGTGCTCCCGCCTCCATCCATGACGTGTGGCTGGTTCACGGCACAGACATTGTTTACGCTGATGCACCTCGCCCGCTCGATAAACACCCCGAACGCGCCGATATCATTTTGACGGATAATCCTGAGGTTTCGCTTTTCATGCGTTTCGCAGATTGTGTCCCGCTGTTATTCCATGACCCGAAAAAACACGTCATTGGAATTTCCCACGCGGGTTGGATGGGGACTGTGAAAGGCGTTGCGATCACCACGATTGAAGCCATGCGAATCCGCTACGGCAGCAAGCCCGAAGATATCCTGGCCGGTATCGGCCCGTCGATTGGTGTTGACCATTATGAAGTAGGCGAGGATGTCGTTTCGCAATTCCGCGAGAAATATGGCAAGGATGCCGAGCGTATCCTTCAGACGCGAAATGGCAGCCACTATTTGGATCTGTGGACGGCGAATCTGCTTCAACTGCAAAATGCGGGCGTGGAACAGGTGCAGGTCTCTGGCGTGTGCACAGCCTGCCATTTGGATGATTGGTTCTCGCACCGCGCTGAAAAAGGGAAGACGGGCAGGTTTGGCGCGTTGATGGCGCTGGCTTAATTTGTCAACGTGGCGAATGAATCAGTTTTACGGGCAGGTTTGGGGTTGGGAAAGAAGCGCGGTTCGGTTACAGAGTACCGCCACTTTAGTAAATCATGATACAAGCGGTAAAATAAATCCATGAGCGAATTAGTCCAATCCATTCGAGAAAGATATCTGGCTGTGCTGGATCGCATTGCCGTTGCTGCAAAAAAGGCGGGACGCGATCCTGAATCTGTGAAGCTGGTGGTTGTGACGAAATCACAGCCTGTGGAGCTTGTGCGTGCGGCGATCGAGGCGGGTGTAAAATTTTTTGGGGAGAATTATCCTGAAGAAGGTGTTATGAAAATTCAATTTCTCCGGGATTTTTCTGCGGTAGAATGGCACATGATTGGTCATGTGCAAAGCCGTAAAGCTCAGCTTGTGGCTGCGAACTTTAACTATTTACACTCGTTGGACAGCTTGAAGCTTGCAAAAAAAATGGATCGATTTTGCGGTGAAGCGGGAAGGCGATTGTCGACGCTGCTTGAGTTCAATGTCGGCGGCGAGGACAGCAAGGGCGGCTGGCCTGCCTGGGATGAGGCGCGTTGGCAGGGATTACCTGCTGAGTTGGCTGAGGTTTTTTCCCTGCCAAATTTGACCGTGCGCGGATTAATGGCCATGCCTCCGCTCGGTGAAACAGCCGAGTTCTCGCGCCCGTTTTTTCAAAAGGTAAGGCGCTTGCAGGAATATCTTTCGCTTCAATTCCCGCAGGCGGATTTTTCGGAGCTTTCCATGGGAACCAGCATGGATTACGAAGTGGCGGTGGAAGAAGGTGCCACATTTGTGCGGGTGGGTACGGCAATTGTCGGTGCAAGAAAATATCAAACGGAGACGGAATGAATTTTGAATTTTTAGCCCTCGTGATCTCATCGATATCCAGGCTTTTTATTTATGTAGTGATCGCGTCATCCCTGCTTTCCTTCTTTATGCCGCCTTATCATCCTGTGCGTGAAGCGTTGGACCGGATCGTGAATCCATTCCTGAACCCGATCCGCGCTCTGATGCCGCAAACGGGAATGCTTGATTTCAGTCCATTGATTTTGATTCTTGCCGTTGAGTTTTTGTCGCGGATTTTGATTTCCATTCTTCTTTCTTTGTAACGAGGTGAGTCATGAGGACCAGAGAATTTAACCTTCATAACGGTCGGCGCGGTTCAGCTTTGGCGGTTCGAGTGACTCCGCGGGCAAGCCATAATCAAATCGTCGGGTTGGTGGACGATGGAACCATCAAGGTGCATCTTTCATCTGATGCTGCTGAAGACCAGATCAACATCGAGTTGGTGGCTTTCCTTGCCGAGGTGTTGGGCGTTCCAAGATCCCGTGTGGAGATCGTCGCCGGCGAGAGCGGCAGGGACAAATTGGTCTCTGTGCTGGATATGGATGTGGAAACCGCGCATCAACGCGTTTTAGCGCATATGGATTAATCCATCTTTACGACATGTAAAAAAAGGATGAAGGACTTGTGAGTCCTTCATCCTTTTTTTGTCCGTGAGAATTTATGTGCTGGAGTTGTTATTCCGATATGCCGTATAACCGCCTGTAAACAATGTGGATTTCATAAATGTTGCGGATGTAATTGCGTGTTTCTTCAAAGCGCACAGATTCAAGGAAGAGATCGGGGTCGTCGCCAGAGAGGTTCTTCCATTCCAGGGAATTGCCGGGGCCCCCGTTGTATGCGGCGAGTGCGGCATACACATCCCCGTTGAAAAGCCTAAGGTTATTGGCGAGATAGTGTGTGCCAAACTGAATGCTTATCAGTGGGCGGTACAAATCGTTTTCCGAGTAATTGGGCTGTCCTAGCTCGGATGCGATCTGCGCGCCTGTGGCGGGAACAATTTGCATTAATCCACGAGCGCCGGCGCTTGAGTTGACAAACCCTTCGAAGAGACTTTCCTGTCGAATCACGCTGAAGGTGAATAGGGGATCGAATCCATTCTTTTGCGATTCGGGGATGATAATGTCTGAATAATACAACCCATATCGAATGCGGCTAAAGTAAGGCGGCGCCATCATGGATTCGGTGTGTTCATCCAAGCCTGCCAGAGTGAGCACCTGCCGCGCCGCAAAGATCGCGGAGCGGTACAGGCCAATCTCCATTAGATAATTTGCCAGGCGATAGCTGTTGACGGCATCCTGTACAGTTTCCAACTCGGTGCGCAGGTTTTCGAATTCAAGGCGTGCTTCTTCGTACAGCCCCAGATCCCAATATTCTTTCCCGCGGATCACGCGTATGTCCGAGCCGAGCGGTCCCAGACCCATTAGATCCGTTTCAGGAGCAAGATTAAAGGTTAAACGTATCCAGGAATCTGCATCTTTACGTTCTGTTGCAAGATCTGGTGCAAGATTGATTGAAGATGCGGGTGCAAAAGGAACTCGTTCGGTGAGCAGGTCTCGTGCGCGTTCGCTGTAATAACCGCCTGAGTCAAGGTTTTGTCCG
>JAEURE010000179.1 GCA_016789485.1 Anaerolineales bacterium
CCGCCTGTCGCCGTTCATCGCCCCAAAAAATATCGAGCACACCTTCCAAAACATAGATCGCCACATCTTCTGCATAGTGGATATGAAGCGGCGTTTCATACCCAGGTGGGCATACCACATCGAATAAATTGAACGCACCTCCTGTCTGTTCTGCGCTCGCCTGAATGTTGACCAGCGCGCCCAACGACTCAAATCTTTGTTCTCCATCGCTGAGCATGTACGGTTTGGTTTGGAGTGATGTCTTTTTCATGCCCACATTAAACGACTCCAGGGCTTTCGCTGGGTCACACTTTGGTGTTACAAAAAGTGTTACAATTTTTTGGCATGAATACATTTGGCGAATGGCTTCGTGAACAACGCAATTCCCGCAAGCTCACGCGCGAGGAATTTGCAAACCGCGTTGGATGTTCGGTTGCCATGCTGCGCAAGATCGAAGATGATGAGCGCAGACCCTCGGCTCAGATCGCCGAGCTGATCGCAAATTGCCTGGATATTCCATCGGATGAACGGGAGACCTTCATCAAAGTAGCTCGCGGGGAATTAACGACCGAACGCCTCTTTCCCGTATCGAAGCAGGTTCAGCACCCAGACCTTCTCCCAACCCAAGCCTTATCTTCCAACCTGCCCAGCCTGCCCACCCCTCTGATCGGGCGTGAGAGTGAAGTGGGCGAACTCACCAAGACCCTGACCGACCCGCAATGCAAATTGTTAACCATCGTCGGGACTGGCGGTATAGGCAAGACACGTCTCGCCATTGAAACTGCTTCGCAGTGTCAATCTAAATTTGCGAATGGTACTTTTTTTGTCCCGCTGGCTCCGATACAAGCATCGCGATTTATCATCCCCGTCATTGCCGATTCAATTGGATTTACCTTTCAAGGCGAAGGTTCGCTCGACCCCAAGCCACAACTACTCAACTATCTCAACAATAAAGAGCTGCTCCTGCTCATTGATAATTTGGAGCATTTGCTCGCAGATACCTCAGTCCCCGAATTCTTTGCCGATCTGATGAGGCGAGCGCCGAACGTGAAGCTATTAGTCACATCACGTGAATCATTGGGTTTGCAAGGCGAGTGGATCTTTGAAGCCCAGGGTTTACCCATCCCTGAAAGTGAGCATGTGGAAGGCACGTCAGTAGAATTATTTCTGCAACGCGCCCGCCGCGCTCATGTGGGTTTCGATGCAACAACAGATGACTATCCTGCCATCCTCCGAATTTGCAGGTTGGTGAATGGCACACCTCTCGGCATCGAACTCGCCGCTGCCTGGGTGCGAACTCTCTCCTGCGAAGAGATCGCGCAAGAGATAGAACGCGGCTTGGACTTCCTGTCTGCATCTTCCAAGGATATGCCCCCGCGCCACCGTTCGATGCGAGCAGTCTTCGACCATTCATGGAAATTACTGCCTGAAGTGGAACAAAATGTTTTGCTTCGCCTCTCCATATTTCAAGGCGGGTTCTCACGCGAAGCAGCACAACAGGTTGCGAGCGCTTCACTTCCCATTCTCTCGGCATTAGTCACAAAATCATTGGTGCGGAGAAGCGGCTCCGGGCGCTATGATCTGCACGAAGTTATCAGGCAGTATTCGTTCGAAGAGTTGTCGAACCAGCCCAAGGTTAAGAAAGAGGTGGCAGCTCGTCATGGTCATTATTTCATGGGGTATTTGCGTCAACAGGACTTACGTTTGCGAAGCGCTGAACAGCGCGAATCCCTGAACGAATTGATAGCGGATATCGATAACATCCGCAGTGCGCTGGAATGGGCACTTGCTCACAAGGAGTTCGCTCTCCTCGAAACGACTATGCGTGCGTATTCGACGCTATATGACACCTTAGGTTGGGCGCAGGAAGCCCTCGATTATTTGGGCAAGGTCAGGGATGTTTTGGAATCAAAATCAACCCTTTCCAAAAAAGAAGAACTGGTTGCATTGGCTCATGTGCTTACCTCCCGCTCTCTGTTTGCACTGAGAGTGGGACAACAGACAGAAGCCACACTCATGCTCAACCGCAGTCTCGAAATTCTGCGTCCGATTAATGTACCGCATATTTTGGTCGAAGCGCTGACGTTCCTTGGCATCGTCACAATCATTACAGGTGACCTGCCTGGCGCGCTGGTGCTATTCAAGGAAGGTCTGCAAACCGCCAGAGATAGCGGTGACCATTGGTATGAAGCCTTATGCCTGACCGAAGTGGTTGGTGTTCACCTGCTAACGGGTGAAGCGGAGGATATTCATGAGCAATTTCAACTTGCAGTGGAGGCATGGCGCAAAACTGGCGATTTGCGTTTTACAGCCTTCGGACTGACATCACTTAGCCTTGGCGCGATGGCTGCCCACAAATACGATGAAGCCCATGCAGCGTTGGAAGAAAGCATTGCGATCAATACTTCGCTTGGAGATCGGATAGGGCTGGCAAATGCCTTTCGTGGATTGGGATTGGTGGAGCAGGCACAAGGGAAACATGTTCAAGCGTTGGATTCGTTTGCAAAAAGTCTGCGTTACTTCACAGAGTTGGGCGCTCGTTGGGATACCGCCCGTCTGTTTTCTGAGATAGGTCGCAGCACGTTCGCGCTGGGAAATGATACAGAAGCAGAACGTCTGTGGATCAAGTCTCTGCAACTTTCAATGGAAACCAATGGCATTTTGACCGCCCTGGATGTGCTCGTTGATTTTGCAGGATTGCACGCC
Source organism: Anaerolineales bacterium (assembly GCA_016789485.1). Lineage (GTDB taxonomy): Bacteria > Chloroflexota > Anaerolineae > Anaerolineales > Villigracilaceae > Villigracilis. Next base: position 2,686 of record JAEURE010000179.1, read on the forward strand.
ACGCGCGGAAATATTCTTTACGCTTTGCAATTGGTTCTGATCTGCCTCGATCACCCCGCCTCTGTGCAGTCATCAAAAGTGAGAGGTGGGCAATTGGCCGTTGAATTGAAAGAGAAGATGACGGTGGAAGAAATACAGTCCGCGCAAAAGTTTGCTGAAGAGAGCATTCTTGAAAATGTCGTAAGAGAGATAGTAGCGGAGGCGCTGTAGTACAGATCAGGCATGATGGTGCAAAATATCAAGGCGGGAAGATCCAACTCTCCTCACAATTCCCATGAGGGCTTCCACATGTAGACCAGCGCCAGTGTAACCACAACAAAAAATAATCCAAGAGCGCCTGCCTCAAGCCCAAACTGTCCGCCAGTTAACCATTCGGGAGCTCCAGCAAAGATAGGTTTCAATAAACCTGATTGGTCTGTGCCGCTTACGCCAAAACCCAGTATTCCTCCCTGCATCAAATTCGCCATAAAATGCAGACCAAGAGGCATTGCCAGGCTTTTGGTGCGAATGAAAGCCAAGCCAAATATGAGCGATGCGAGAAAAATATTGATCTCAGCCAGGATTTTGGCATCACCTGTCATACCCGGATTATTCAAATGGGTGAGTAGGAAATAGCCAGCCAGGATCAATTGGGCTGGCCACTCGCCGAGCCCGGCGATGAGTCGTTGAAAGATGAATCCTCGAAACAACAACTCCTCCGCTACCGCAACTCCTGCAAAGAGGAACACAACTGATGCCAGGGTTGAGAAACCAATAGGATTCCATTGCCAATGGACCCAGCCAAAAATCCACATGATGAGCGCTGGAAAAAGCATAAGCGCAGAACCTATCAAACCACCCAAACCAAGTTCCTTGAGCCAACGCACATCGAATTTTCCCAACAGTTCAGCTAGTGGTTTCCGGCGCAGCCACTGACAGAATAACGAGGCAAGCACTACGATAACGGCTTGCAATCCAATGGAGACATCCATGGAGTGTTGTTGCGCAACCAGCAAAACTGGCATCAGCATTGCAGCAAGCACAAGAAAAAAGATCAGGATCCACCAGCCGTTACGTAACTGGCGTTCAGAATTCAGAAATGGATTAGTTGACATAGGACACCTTTGTTAGACATATACTCATAATAACCAGTTGAGCAACAATCCGAACAGGTAAAGGCCGATGCCAAACGAAGTATGATTCATCAAACTACGAAGCCTGGCCTGCGTGGGGTTGGAAGTCTTTGATGAAGCCAATCCGAAACCAAATGCTGGCTGCATGATGAAGAATGGCATTAAGACCGTGACGATCCCGAATAGTACTGCGGGAATCAGTGTTGGATGCTGAAGCCAACCGTTGCCTACTATCGCAACAAAAGCAATAGCAAATGTGACACCAATCATGTAGTGGCCGATCCATCCTACCATGCATTCTGCGCTTTTCTGTGGTGTGGATGTGATACTTGAATGCCTAAAAATTCCTTCCGGCATGTATAGAAGCCAGCGCCCAACCAGACAGTAGTTGGGCGCTGTAATCCTAAAGAAATGTTTGAGAAACAGCGCCCATAGATCCGTGGTGAGAGTTGCACCAAGCCCAATGATGATCGTGCTCATGAGGGAGAGAGCCAGATTATTCATGAGTCACCTGTTCATTACCTGACGTATCTTGCGAAGCAGGATCAACAGAATTTAACGAAAGTAACGGCATGCCCAGGTCGCGCACCTTCTTCAATACTCCATGCAGCGCGGCTTGGTCGATCATTGTGCCGGTCATCAGTGTATCGCCATTTTCTTCCAACGTGATGATCAATCCCTCAAACCAATCCATTCGCTGGCGGCTCAGATGTCCCTTGAGTCTGATCTGATAGACCGTGGGTTGATCTGCATCCCGATCAGGGCTGTGTTTGCTTGACATTCTTCTGTTCCACAGCGATGACGACATTGCCCTTTTTGTGTCCCGCATCGACATAGCGGTGCGCCTCGACCATCTCTTCCAGCGGATAGCATCGGTCAATGACCGCTTTGATCTCGCCCTTCTCGACCAATTCTTTGATGAAAACCAAGTTGTCCATGCTTTCCTTGGTACTGAGCTTGGCCATGGACACAAAGGTTCCGTTCGGCTTGAGGACTTTCGAATTTTGTGATTCCGGAAATTTTGCAAGCGTGTCAAAGATGACGTCATATCGTTCTTCTACGGATGAAAAATCATCTTTTGTATAGTCGATAACATGATCCGCGCCTAGCGATTTCACCATCTCAATATTGGACGTACTACAAACTCCGGTCACATCTGCGCCAAAGTATTTGGCAAGCTGTACTGCGTACGTACCAACACTTCCGGAAGCACCGTAGATCAGCACTTTTTGTCCGGGTTGGACATTTCCTTTCCGAAGCATGCGCAATGCTGTAGTCGCGCCGATGGGCATAGCGGCAGCTTCTGCATACGTCGCATTGTTTGGCTTGGTCATCATCATAGCTTTTTCGGGCAGACATTTATATTCGGCATAGCCGCCAAAATTTTCCGTGAGGGTGGAGGCGAAGACCTGGTCGCCAACCTTGAAACGGGTTACATTTTTTCCGATCGCTTCCACTTCGCCCGCAAGTTCAGAGCCGAAGATCGGTTGTCTGGGTTTTGTGTTGCCCAGCGCAAGGCGGGCGGGGATCCATACTGCGGCAGGGACGGTAAAACTTCGCATTCGGAAATCCGCGGCGGTGACAGTTGTCGCGTGGACTTTGACCAATACTTCATTGTCTTTGGGCGTCGGCTTCTCGATCTCTTTGAGTTGAAGAACTTCGGGACCACCGTATTGGGTTGCTACTATTGCTTTCATTTTAGACTCCTTATTTTGAAAATATTAAGTGAACTTGATTTTGATATTTAAATTTGTGCTGTGCGGGTTTGTCTGGTTGAATCCTTGCGGATACTCCATTCAGCCACGGCAAGATTGATCACCCAAGCTGCACCATTCAACAACGCGTTTTGAAATTCATTGGGTGTGCCGAGGATCAGTGCACCGACCATACCCGTGAATACCTGCGTACCTGCACCAAGACCGAGTGCGTAAGCGCGTGTCATCCAAGCCAGGTGCTGACCAACATCCTTCCGCAGGATGGCGAGGTATCCCAAGATGATGGAGAGAACCATGCCAGTTCCGAACAGGAGCCGAAAGGCATACAGCAGGTTGCTTGCGCCTTCCGGGCGGGGATAGAACACGGTCATCCATACCCCTGAAAGCCCAACGAGAAGTCCAACTGGAACCAGAAACCTGCCAACCCAACGATGCCACTTACTTCCGCGCTGCCAAAGGCGACCCACGAACTGGAGCGCGCCAAGCAGGGCATAGACCGCAGATGCAATAATGTGA
>JAEURE010000017.1 GCA_016789485.1 Anaerolineales bacterium
GAGGGGCCGGACGAATTGAGTTATTTATTACGTTATAGCGACGTGATGGTTAATTACTTCTCTACCATTAGTTTGGAGGCGGCGATCTGTGACCTTCCGGTAATTCATGCTGGTTACGATTCTTATACATTTGGCCAGCGTTTTAGTGTGACCACGGGCTTCTTGCAAAGGCAGACACATAACCGCAGGACATTGCGTCTCTCCGCCTCCAAAGTAGCCGGAAGTGAATCTGAATTGATCAAATAGGTTGAGGGCTATCTGAATGACCGTGCGTTGGATCGTGATGCCCGTCGTGAATACGCTGTCTCAGAATGTGGTCAACTGGATGGACGGGCGGGAACGCGTTTGGTCGACATGCTCACAAGCAGGCTATAGGTTGTTTTGTATGGAACATTTATGAGTATCACGGCCAAAAAATATATTCCTGAAAAGTCAGGTTTTTGGAAGCAAGACTATGTCACCTATCGACGTTTGTGGCTTGATTCCTGCCTGAATGCCTTTTCAAATGAGATGCGCGGCACAGTGTTAGATCTTGGCGGCAAACGTGAGAACAAACGTGGAGCATTCCAGCCGCCGGAAAAACTTGCCCGGTCCTGGCAATACATCAATCTCGATTGGGAAACCCACCCCAACATCTTCGCAGATGTCACCCGTACCCCCTTCCAAGCAGAAAGCGTGGACTGTATCCTCTGTACTGAAGTGTTGGAACATCTCCCCGACCCACAGGCATGTGTGGATGAAATTCACCGCCTCCTTCACAACAATGGAGTTGCTCTGGTTTCTGTTCCATTTTTCTACCCTGTGCACGCAGATCCTTACGACTTTCAGCGTTTTACCGAAGATGGACTTCGTCATTTGTTTCGCGAATTTAAATCTATAGAAGTCTATCGTATGGGTGGATATGCCGGGGTCCTGGGGCTTTTGTGTGAATTAGGTATCCCTGGTGTTCATGGGAATTCAATTGCCCTAAAACTTTTGCGATGGATCATGAAATGGTTTTCTCGTTGGTTATGCTGGTATGATTTGCTGGTTTTTAGTAAAAAAAATCTGATCTGGGAAAAATATACAACCGGGTATTTTTTGAAAGCTGTGCGATAGGTGAAATAAACGGCATTTTACGTAATACTTAATATTAATAGTGGAATTGTAGACAGATAAGATCAATCACAAAAATATTCTATTTGGAGGAAAAAATGAAAAGTATTTTAGGTGTTACCTTGGGGCATGATACGAGTTTTTCATATATTATTGATGGAAAAGTAGTTGCTGTTATGGAAGCTGAACGCTACTTTCGTCAAAAACGATATAAACTGCACTGCCTGACGCTCGAACCGGGCAAGCATGTCAGTGGATATCAGTTTGTTTCCCTGGATGATATGGAATTATTTTTGGGAATGGTGGCGAAGGAATGGGGCACAAAATATGACGGCCTTGCTGTTCAAAATGCGGGCAGGGTGGAGGAATTCAATAATTTTCAGGGTATTCTAAACAGGATGGGTTTCCAATTTGAAGCGGCATATCAAGTTGATCACCACTTAAGCCATGCAGCGCTGGCATACTATACATCGCCATTTGACGATGCGCTTATCCTGAGTTATGACGGTGAAGGGAACGATGGCCAAACCATCTTCTTCAAAGGAAAAGGCAAGAGCCTCACTTACCTGGAAAACAATCCACTACGATTTGGTCAAAGCTATAATAATTTGGGCTATATCATTGGAATTCGGCCGGAAATATGCGGAACTTCAGCTGGAAAGACAATGGGTCTGACCGCGTATGGCGAACTTGTGGATGAGTGGATGCCTTATGCGCGAGATTATGTAAAGAAATATGTAAAGGCTCCTCCAAAAACAGTCGACGGCTTGAAAAGCTATGGGAAGGCTCATCGCGTTAACGATGTTTCCTTGAGGGATATTCCAGATCTAAAGAAATATCTAGTTCCTGTGGAAGAAAAAGAGGGTGGCGTAAAGGGACTCGTTCAATACCTGACTGGCAAGAAACAAACTGTGCTTCGGCTGGGCGGCCCTGAAGATAAAACTGCTCAAAGTCTTGCCAATACTGTTCAAGCTGCCTGGACAGAAGAGGTGATAAACCTGATCAAGCCATACATGAGCGATTATAAGAATTTATGTATCGTGGGCGGTTGTGCTTTGAACGGCATTACCAATTATGAAATTCAGCAATTGGATGCATTTGATGGAACATATTTTGTGCCCAATCCATCCGATTGTGGATTATCGGCAGGCGCGGCTTTGTATGTTTATTGGAATTATGGTGACAATGGTGTTTTCTCCGGCTATGGAGAATATTTTTCACCCTACCTCGGTTCAGAGGTGTTTGACAAAAATGATTTGTCGTCTCTTCGGAATAAATACCCAAATTTGGATCTGGATCCTGCGCAATCTGCATCCTTGCTAGCGGGCCTGATTTACTCGGATTATATGGTGGGGGTAATTCGAGGCAGGTATGAGGTTGGGCCGCGTGCTCTTGGGAATCGGTCAATCTTGTGCAACCCGCTTAATAAAGATATGAAGGATATTGTCAATAAAAAAGTGAAACACCGTGAATGGTATCGGCCGTTTGCGCCTATTGCTACGGCGGAGAGCGCTTCCAGGTATTTTACGAATGTGGATGATATCCCATACATGTCTGTGATTTGTTATACAAGGCCAGAATACCGAGAGGTGTTGCCTTCCATTACTCATGTGGATGGTAGTTCGCGCCTGCAAACACTGAAGAAGGACCATAATCCCTTTATGCATGAAACTTTGATGGAATTTGAGAAACTTTCTGGAATGCCTATTATGTTGAATACATCCTTCAACCCTGGTGGAGAGCCAATTTTGAATTACTACTCCGTCGGCTTGGAAATGCTGGATACCACAGAGCTTGATTTTGTTCTGATAGAAGACACTTTATTCTGCAGACCGAGTCGGGAGGACTTAATCGCATCCTTGAAAGTATAAAAATGTAACCTTTTATATACGGCGCGTGATTTGTGTCCCGTTCCTTATTAACTTATTTGCGATTTTTTTGATGATGGAAGGTTAGGTTAGATCATGGATGGCATTAGGTCGAATCGCGATGGCAACCGTCGTCTTGAAAACGGGCGAATGGTTTATTATAAACAAACCGCCAATCAAGACTTTTGGGAAAGTATCTGGTCCAAAGGAATAACCCCGAATTATTACAAGCCCTTTCAAGCTGGAAATTTGTTTGATTTCGAAAAAATATTTAAGCGGCATTTGCCAAAAGCCGGGATGATTCTCGAGGCCGGATGCGGAACCGCTCAACTGGTTGTTGCATTGAATTCCAATAACTACAACTGTATGGGTTTTGACTATGCAATAAACGCTATGCGTAAAGCCCGTCAAATGGTTCGGTCGTTGCGGCTTGTCGCTGGGGATCTAACCACGATCGGCATTTCAAATGACGCTTTCGATGCGATCATCTCGATTGGTGTCGTCGAGCACCGTCATGCCGGCCCGGAAGTTTTTCTGTACGAAATGAGCCGTGTTTTGAAGCCCGGTGGATTGCTGATGATATCTGTACCATACTTTAATCCTTTGCGCGCGTGGCGTGCTAGGCACGACGCCTATCAGGATGATGTGAGCGGATTGGATTTTTACCAATACGCATTTTCTCGTGAGGAGTTTTGCAGCATACTCGAATCCACGGGTTATGAGATCGAAACCACATACTCTTATGCTCATCAAAATACTCTAACGCAGGAATTACACTGGCTCGGTAAAATACCTGGTTTCATAAAGAAGCTACTATTGCGAGTAAGCAAACATATGCCCTACGTCAATTCGGAACTTGGACATATGCTGATGGTTGTAGCACGAAACCAGCTAGCTTTGTTGATTGAACAAGAAAAGGAAATATTCGAATATTATGAAAATTGGTCTTCGTCAAACCGTTTTGGATCTATTTGCCATCGTGGTAGGGCGATTCACATCTGCAGATCTTTCTATCTTCCATGAATTCGAGCCACCACCTGCGGGTGGTGGGCATCAATTCCTACGGGCGTTCATAAGGCAAGCGCAGGCATGTGGCCTGCGAATCGAGAACAATACGATCTCGCGTACTACACGCGCCTGCCTTTTAAATTCGTTCAATTTTAGAAAAAGAAGGCTTTCTAGAATGAAGCGTGATTCGATTTTGTATGTTCATCGCGTGGATGGGCCGGTAGATGTGTACCGTGGCTGGGATGGCGGTGTGGATCGGCAGATTTATGAAGTAAACCAAAAAAATGCGGATAAGACGATTTTTCAATCGAACTATAGTTTGGAGAAACACCTTGAACTTGGAATGGAATTTCGGAACCCGGGTGTTATTATGAATGCGGCAGACCCGGAAATTTTCAATCCGATAGGGAAAGTATCCTTTTCTCGCGATCGCAAGACTCGTTTGATCGCAGCTAGTTGGTCGAGCAATGTCAATAAGGGTGCATCGGTTTATCACTGGCTGGATGAGAATTTGGACTGGAATCGTTTCGAGTTCACATTTGTGGGGCAAAGCCCGATTCAATTCAAGAATATTCGGATGATCCCGCCGCTTGATTCGTACAAATTAGCTGAATTGATGAGAAAACAAGATATCTATATTACCGCTAGTAAAAACGATCCCTGTTCTAATTCGCTGATTGAAGCGCTGTCCTGCGGGCTTCCAGCGATCTACTTGCAGAGTGGCGGCCACCCGGAGATTGTGAAGCAGGCTGGGGCAGGTTTTGAGGCGGCGGAGCAAATTCCCGAATTGTTGAATCAACTTGTTGATGGGTATGAATCATTCCAGTCGCGCATTTCCCTCCCTTCCATTGAAGAAGTGAGTGAGCGCTATTTAAAAACGTTGGAGTTGTTATGAAGGTGATGAAAGAGTTGACGCAAGGGATCGCGAAGGGACTTTTGCGCGCGGCTTCGTGGAATTGGAAGCCCTACTCGCGTTTGATTTTGTACGGGGAGAAAGCGGAGTGGGTGTTGGATTGGGAGATGCGCGCGCTTGCAAATACCTGCGACCGCTTAGGGATACGGATGGCAGACCCGATTTGGAAGAACGCCTCGCAACCGCAGTCTATTTTTTTTTCAAGCCATTTTTTTCTGTTGAACGTCGATTGGCGGAGACTTTTACCTTCACACATCGGCTTTGCCTATTTCCATGGATTGCCACATACGGGAGATCCGCTTTTTGATAATTTTTACAAATTCTTATGCAAGAATCATGAACATTTTACGCGCATTCAGGTCTCTCATTCCCAGATGCGGGATGTGACGCTGGGCACGGGTATCGACCCTTCCAAAGTGTTTCTCATTCCGATTGGGATCAATGTGGATTTCTTTCCATTTCGGAGTCCAGAGCAGAAACGAACGGCGCGTGCGGAATTGGGCATTCCACAAATCTCTTTCGTGGTTGGATCATTTCAAAAAGATGGCGTGGGTTGGGGGGAAGGACTGGATCCAAAGTTGATCAAGGGACCAGATGTATTTTTATCTGCGGTCGAAAAATTGAAAAAGGATGTTGGCGATTTGTTCGTTTTGCTTTCGGGTCCTTCGCGGGGATATGTGAAACGCGGTCTTGAAAAGATAGGGATTCCGTATAAACACTTGTATATCAAATCATATCCCGATGTGGCAAAGTTGTTCCAGGCATTGGATGTATATTTGGTGGCTTCCCGTCAGGAGGGCGGGCCAAAGGCGATTTTGGAAAGTATGGCAAGCGGGGTACCGATTGTCTCTACCCGCGTGGGGCAGGCGATGGATTTGGTAAAGCACGGCGAGAATGGCTGGATGGTCGATGTGGAGGATTCGGATTCGCTTGCCCGTTGTATTTTTGAGGTGCGTAGCATGGACCAGGAAGACCTGATGTTGATTCTCAAAAATGGGCGCGCAACAGCGGAGGCAAATACCTATGAAAGCCAGCTTCCATTATGGGCTGACTTCATGAAAGGGTTTGTGGAGGCCTGTTAACAAGATGCTTCGGAAGTTTATCGATTTTTTCAAATATCGTTTTCCAGGATTCTTCCGGGCGGTCATCCGCTTGCGTGATTTCTTTCTTATTCGTATTCCGGGCCGTCTGAATATTTTTCGGATCAGAAAAATCGATTCGGGGATTTCCGTTTTTTACCTGACTACGAACTTCCCAAATCGCCCGGCTCAACGCGGAGAGCATGCGCACGGCGGCTCGGTCAAATTGACTTATCTTGCGGAGGTGTTTCCACATGCATTTCCCACGGCAAACCTGGCATATATCGTTACCAGCGTCGGGCATCCCATGCAGGATGAAATCCTTGCGCATACAAAGCGGATTGGGTTGAAGTTCGTCATTAACCATGATGGGGTTGCCTTTCCGGCTTGGGCTGGTAATCAATATATCGAGTTCAATCGCATCTCAAAAAATATTTTGGACCAGGCTGATTTTATTGTCTACCAGAGCCGCTTTTCCAAATTAAGTGCGGATATGTACCTTTCTCCGCCCAATGTGCCGCAGGAGATCATTTACAACCCAGTAGATCTTCGACATTTTTCGCCGCAGGTGATTACTAAACCAAAAGAGTTGACCCTTTTACTTGGCGGAAATCAATATGAAAAATACCGCCTCCAGCTTGCATTGAAGACGCTTCAATCTCTGCTCGTACATGTTCCAAATGCCCGGCTGATCGTCACGGGGACATTGTGGTTGCCATATCGCGAAGCAGAAGAGTGGACCGCTCGCACTCTGAAAGAAATGAATTTGACTGATCACGTGACGTTTGTTGGAACCTACACTCAGGCAGAAGCGCCGCTTCTTTTTTCGCGGGCACACTTGCTCATCCATACCAAATATGCAGATCCCTGCCCGGGTCTGGTTGCGGAAGTACTCGGTTGTGGGTTACCTGTTGTTTACGTGGAGAATGGCGGTGTGCCGGAACTGGTCGAAGAGGCGGGGGTTGGCGTTTCTGTGGAGCATAGTTGGGAGACCATCAACCTGCCCGACCCTGAAAAGATGGCCGAAGCTGTTATACGGGTATATGAAAACCTCAGTGATTATTCACAAGTTGCGCGCCTTCAGGCACAGAAATTTTCACTAGAAGCCTTTGTAGCGAAACACAGGCAAATTTTCAACAAGGTCTTGGATTGAAATGACGACATTAAAAATCAGTGTCATCATTTGCACTCGCAACCGCTTTGACGATTTTCGAATGACAGTATCTTCATTGATGCTTCAATCCCGCCTGCCGGACGAATTGGTGGTCGTTGATTCATCCGATGTAAATGAACTTGAACCATACTTGAAATTCGCGGGCTTGCCAGTTTCAGTGAAATATGTACGTTCCAAACCCGGCTTGACCCTCCAGCGAAATGTGGGCATTCGCAACAGTAGAGGTGACCTTGTTTTTTTCTTCGATGATGATTGTGAACTGGACGTGAATTATCTTGCGAAGGTGGAGGCTGTCTTTGAGCGGGATGTGCAGGGTAGGATTGGCGCAGTGGGCGGGAGGCTCCAAAATCTGTTTGGTAATCAGCCAATCACTTTAAAATTCCGGGTGGAACGCATGGTCTTTGGTTTGATACGTTCCCTTTTTGGTTTGGATGATTATGGAAGTGGGCGGTTCCGTTTATCCGGAATGGCAACCTTTCCACACGATTCCATGAAGGCAAGGTATATTGACTGCTTGAGCGGTGGGTTGATGGCGTTTCGAAGGGAGGTATTTCAAAAAGTTGAATTCGATGAGAATCTGCCGGGCTACGGGCTGATGGAGGATTGGTCCATTTCAAAGAGTACGTTGGATGCGGGATATAAAATCTATTATGAACCATCTGCTTCGCTGGTGCACAAGGAAAGCCTTCAAAACCGGCTGAATTATTTTCGCTGGGCGGAGATGATGATTACTAATTACGATTATCTTTTCCAAAAAAATTGGCGCCGCGATTGGTTCCGCCGCCCGTTTTATTATTGGGCTTTGCTGGGGTTGATTGTGATCAATCTGCACAACCAGGATGCCCTCCTCGGCACGTTAAGTGGAATCAAACAGTTGAAGAAGGTATGAGCAAATGTCCTGTGCACTGATTACTGGAATTTCAGGTTTCGTTGGCAGACATCTCCAGCATCAACTTGCGGAATGGGATTGGCAGGTCTTTGGATTTGATATTCGCCCCACGGGGGGGGACGTCTTCGTTGGCGACCTTTCGGACCGCGCGGCTCTGACCCGTGCCGTAGCGGATTGCCAACCCGATGCCGTCTTCCACCTTGCAGGAATTATAAAATCTGCAGACAGTGAAGCCTATTACAGGTCTAATTTGTTTGGGACGTTGAATCTTCTTGATGCAGTCATGCAAATGGAGAAACGCCCTAAGTTGGTGTTGGCGAGTTCGAGCGCGGTTTATGGTTTGACCAAGAGTGCGCGACCGATTACGGAGCGTTCACCCCTGCGCCCCATCACCGAGTATGCTGTGAGCAAGATCGCACAGGAGACGGCGGCGCTGCGGTATCATTACGCGTTCGGGTTGGACGTTGTCATTGCGCGGATGTTCAACCTGCTCGGACCTGGTCAATCGCCCGATTTGGCTTGCTCGGCGTTTGCACGTCAGATTGCGCTGGCGGAGATTTCGGAACAAGCCGAAATTGTCACTGGTAACCTTGACGCCAAACGTGATTTTGTGGATGTGCGTGATGCTGTCCGCGCGTTTGTGCTGCTGGCAGAAAAAGGGGAGGCAGGGGAGACCTACAACGTCTGCTCGGGGAATGCGGTGGCGATCCAGCAATGTTTGAGTGAGATGATGCTCAGGTCGAAGAAGCAGTTATCGGCTAGGGTTGATCCGGCGCGAGTTCAAAAGAACGATGTGCCTGTGCAGGTTGGAAGTTTCCAGAAGGTGCAAAAGGCTGCGGGTTGGAATCCGCGCATTCCTCTAAATGAATCTTTAGCAGACTTGCTCAACGATTGGCGTGAGCGGGTCAAAGTGGAGTTGAAATGAATTGGAATGGTAAAAAAGTTTTGGTCACTGGTGCGGGCGGATTCATCGCCAGCCATTTGGTGGAACATTTGGTGCGTGAAGGCGCGCAGGTGCGCGGCTTTGTGCGGTACAACTCGCGCAATGACCTCGGCATGTTGAAATGGCTCGCACCGGATGTTCTTTCGCAACTGGAGATCATGCAAGGCGACTTGCGCGATAACGAAGCGGTGCGCAATGCTGTGCGCAGTGTGGACACGGTTTTTCATCTTGGCGCGTTGATCGCGATCCCGTATTCGTATGTGAATCCACGTGAAGTGATCGATGTGAACATCATGGGTACGCTCAATGTGCTGATGGCGGCGCGTGATTTTGGAACGCGGCGCGTAGTGCATACATCCACGAGTGAAGTGTATGGCACGGCGCAATATGTGCCGATCGATGAGAAGCATCCTTTGCAGGGACAGTCGCCTTACTCTGCCAGCAAGATCGGTGCGGATCGCATTGCTGAAAGTTTTTATCGTTCGTTTGAAACGCCGGTGGTTACGCTGCGCCCGTTCAATACGTTTGGTCCGGGACAATCTATGCGCGCGGTCATCCCGACCATTATTGTGCAGGCGCTCACTCGCGACGAAGTCAAACTCGGCAGCCTTGAGCCTTCACGTGATTTCACGTTTGCCAAAGATACCGCCAACGGTTTTGTGAAAGTTGCTGAAGCTGAAGGTGTGCTTGGTGAAGAGATCAACCTCGGCAACGATAACACCATCCGTATTGGTGACCTCGCTGAAAAGATTTTCAAGATCATCGGCAAGACTCCCAAGATCGTCGCAGACCCGCAGCGTGTGCGCCCCGGCAAAAGTGAAGTGATGAAGTTGTGGGCGTCGAATGAAAAGGCCAAGCGCATGATTGGATGGGAACCCCGCATCTCTCTCGACGAAGGCTTGCGTGCCACCATCGAGTGGATCTCCGCTCATATCGACCTCTACCGACCCGATCAATACACGGTGTAATATGCGAGCAGTCATCTTAGCTGGCGGCAAGGGCACACGCCTTGCCCCATACACAACTGTTCTTCCCAAACCGCTCATGCCCATCGGCGAAATGCCGATCCTTGAGATCGTAATTCGTCAGTTGCAAAAAAAAGGCTTTGATGACATCACACTGGCAACTGGTTATCTCGCTGAATTGCTCATGGCGTACTGCGGTGACGGAAGTAAATTCAATACTCGTATCGATTATTCCCGCGAAGAACAACCCCTCGGCACTGCTGGACCGATCGCCCTCGTCCCAAATTTGGACGATACCTTTTTGGTTATGAACGGCGACCTGCTCACGACGATTGATTACAGTGCCATGCTCAACTATCACCGCGAACGCGGTGCGCTCGCCACGGTCGCTTGCTATCAACGCGATGTGAAAATTGACCTCGGCGTGATCCAGGTGGATGAAGATAATTGGATCTCCGATTACATCGAAAAGCCCACCTATCATTATTCCGTCAGCATGGGTATTTATCTCTTTGAGCCGGAGATTTTGAAATATATTCCCAAAGGTCAACGCCTTGACCTGCCTGAACTTGTTCTTAAGTTGATGCGTGATGGGAAGAAGGTTAACGTCTTCAACTTCGACGGCTATTGGCTCGACATTGGCAGGCATGACGATTATGAGCGTGCCATTGAAGAGTTTGCTGAACATCGTGAAGCGTTTTTGCCTGGCGAAAATACCGAATGATCGTTTTTCTGTTCTCCAATTCCTATCCCTATGATTACGCAATCGAGCAGACCTTTCTTAAAGGTGAAGTAGAGATTCTCCGCAAACGGTTCGAGCGCGTCATTCTCGTTCCGCGCATTGCACAGGGGAATTTACTTTCCGTTCCTGAAAGTGTGGAGGTGGACACCAGTCTTGCAGACTCTTTTACCTTTAGCAGACGTGTTGCCGAAAGCATTTTGGCATTCTTCTCAAAGGATTTTTATCTTGACTTGAAAAACCGTTTGCCTGCGTCGCTTGCACCTACATACCTGCGAAAATTATTTTCCTTCATTGCTGGCGCAAATTTGACTCTCAAGTGGATGCAGAATTGGTTGAAATCCAATAATGTACTAGCAGATGAAGTTATTTGTTACACTTTCTGGTTTGATGAAATTACAATGGGGCTTGGGCTTGCCAAAAAACAGTATCCCGCTTTGCGTGTCGTTTCCCGCACTCATGGATATGATCTCTATGAAGAGATGTATGGGCTCTGGCCTTGCCGCCCGCGCGCAATCGAGCTGATCGATGGCCTGTTCGCAGACTCGGATATTGGCGAACATTATCTGCGTCAAAAGTATCCGCGATTCACTGAGAAGTATGGAGCGTCATTGCTTGGTGTAAAAGACCCGGGTGGTTTTGCCAAACCTTCAGAAGATGGCGTATTAAGACTGGTATCTTGTTCAATGCTTAATCCCATCAAGAGAATTGATCTGCTTTTTGAAGGCATTATCACTGCCGCGCGGATGAGGCCGGAGCAGACTATCGAGTGGAATCACTTCGGCGATGGTGATGCAAGGCAGAATTATATTAACCGCATAGCCAGTGAATTCCCGTCAAATGCAAAAGGTTTTTTTTCTGGCTATCAAACCCAGCGCGAATTATTCCAGGCGTATCTCAATAATCCTGTGGATGTGTTTGTCAATGTCAGTTCCACCGAAGGAACCCCCGTTTCCATCATGGAAGCCATCAGCTGCGGAATCCCGGTTGTTGCCACCGCGGTGGGCGGCAATGTGGAGATCGTTCAGGAACGGAATGGATTTTTGTTGAGTGAGAATCCGACGCCGCAAGAGATCGCAGAGACCTTGCTCAAAGTTTGCGATAATCGCGCAATGATGTTGAAGAAACGCCGGGGTAGTCTTGAAATCTGGCAGGAACGTTATAATGAAACGACCAACTTCGAGGCGTTTGCCCAAAAACTGGTCGAGATAAGGAAGCGTTAAGTCTGTATGTGTGGAATTACTGGATTTTGGAATCTGGATGGCAGACCCGTCCAGCGTGACGAGTTAATCCGCTTTACGAATCAACTCGCGCATCGCGGACCCGACGGTTGGGATGTTTACATTGACGAATCCGCTGCGCTGGGATTTGGCCATCGCCGCCTCGCTATTATTGACTTGAATACCGGCGACCAGCCTATGTCTTTTGCAGACGGGCGCTATTGGATTGTCTTCAACGGCGAAATTTATAACTTCGTCGAGTTGAAAAAGGAACTCGAAGGTCTGGGCTGCCGTTTCAAAACCGAGTCTGATACGGAGGTTGTGCTTGCCGCCTACGATACATGGGGTGAGGATTTTCAATTCAAATTGAATGGTATGTGGGCGCTTGCCATTTGGGACAGCCGCGAGCGTAAACTCTTTCTTTCACGTGACCGCTTCGGTGTAAAACCAATGATCTATTTTTTCGATGGCAAACGTTTTGCGTTTGCATCGGAGATGAAAGCGTTTCTTGCGCTCGATAATTTTCGCGTCGAATATGATTCGGTTGTGCTTGCCAACTCACTTGAAGACGCGACTTTGGTCGAAGGTACAGAAGATTGTTTGTTCCAAGGCCTCAAACGTTTGTTAGGCGGTCACTGTCTGACGCTTAAAGTCAATGGAGATGTAAGCATTCGTCGCTGGTGGCACACGCTTGATCATCTTCCTGCCGTTCCTGAAAAATACGAAGATCAAGTCGCACAATACCGCGAATTATTTTTGGATGCCTGCCGTATTCGTATGCGCAGTGATGTGCCCATAGGCACTGCGTTGAGTGGCGGTTTGGATTCAAGCTCCGTTCTTTCTTCGATGAGTCACATCCGCAGATCAGGCGATGCTACCATGCGCGCGGCACACGAATGGCAAAAGGCATTTATCGGCACGTGGCCCGGCAAGATCATTGACGAGCGGCAGTATGCTGATAAAGTTGTCAAGAGCAGTGGTGTCAATCCCATTTACTGCGAAATGAACGCGGATATGTATCTCGATCACTTTAATGACATCCTCTATCAATACGAGGAACTCTCAGATATTCATCTTGGCCCGTGGTTTGTTCACAAGATGCAGCGGCAGAATGGTGTAGTTGTCACCATTGATGGTCACGGCGGCGACGAAGCATTGGGCGGATACACCTGGCATGTCTTCGCCGCGATGCGCGACGCGAATCCGATTCGCTACGCTGAACTCGCCCTCATCCGCAACAGCATGAGCCTGACTCACGGACTTGGGATATACGTCAGCGCCTTCAAGAACCGCATCACTGGAAAAAAATCCGCCTCGAACGGGAACTCATGGCTGACTCTCCAACCTAAACCTTTTGTTACACCTGCAATGGAGCAGGACGTGCCTCGCCTCGCTGGACGTGATGGACTCTTCAAAGCGCTTTACACGGATTTCCACTCCACGCACCTGCCGATGAACTTGCGTGATTTTGACCGCCTCTCCATGGCACACGGAGTCGAAGTCCGTTCGCCGTTTATGGATTGGCGGCTGGTTACCTTTGTGTTTGCTATTCCATCCGCGCACAAGATTGGCGGAGGGTATACAAAACGTATTTTACGCGATGCTATGAAGGATATCTTGCCGGAAGCGATTCGCACTCGCACTAAGAAGCTTGGCTTCCCGAATCTCGACGAAGGTTGGAATTCTCCTCAAGGTCATCAATTCATTAAGGATGCAATATCATCCTCGGATTTCAGATTCTCTTCTTATTGGGATGGCACACGTATTCTGCCTGACCTTGAGCATGCTTTTCAGGTGAAGGACAGAACTCGAATTTATAAAGCTTGGAAGCTAGTTCAAGCACAGTCGTTGATCCAAATGTTTCGTGAAAAGAACAAGAAGGTGAGTGCCGTATGATAGTCGTTGTAGACTATGGTGTTGGCAATCTCGGCTCCATAGTTAATATGTTCAAGAAGGTTGGTGCAAAGGCAATTGCTTCGTCTGACCCTATGGTAATTCGCGATGCCGAGAAATTGATTTTGCCCGGCGTCGGCGCGTTCGATGCGGCAATGAGAAAATTCCATGAGACAGGTTTGGTTCCTGTTGTGGGTGAGTTGGTTTTGGAGAAGAAGATTCCCGTACTTGGCTTGTGTGTTGGCCTTCAAATCATGACGAAGGGAAGCGAAGAAGGGCAGATGTCTGGTCTCGGGTGGTTTGATGCGGAAACGATCCGCTTCAAGTTCGATCCTGAACATATCCATCTCAAGGTTCCGCATATGGGTTGGAATGAGGCACGTGTCGTCCGCGAGCACCCGTTAGTTGCAGATTGGGATGAAGAATCTCGTTTTTATTTTGTTCATTCATATCATGTAGTGGCGAAGGAGACAGATGCTGTGCTTGCCGAGACAGAATATGGTGTGATTATCCATTCGATTTTGGGGCGCGGTAACATTATGGGCACGCAATTTCATCCTGAAAAAAGCCATCGCTTTGGGATGCGTTTGCTGAAAAATTTCGCGGAGAATATCCGATGATTCGTCCTAGAGTGATTCCTGCTTTGCTATTGAAAGGACAGGGCCTAGTTAAAACGATCAAGTTCAAGGATCCGAAATACCTTGGCGACCCGATTAACATCGTGCGGATTTTTAATGAAAAGGAAGTAGACGAAATCGTTCTCTTGGATATTAACGCCACGCCTGAGAATCGCGGTCCGCAGTTTGATTTACTGAAGGACATTGCTAGTGAAGCATTCATTCCGCTTGCTTATGGGGGCGGGATCCGCTCTATGGATGATGTGCGAAGGCTGCTTAGCATTGGCATTGAAAAGTTAATCATGAACACCTCGGCAATGGAAACCCCGTCGCTGATTCGTGAAGTGGCAGACCATGCGGGCAGCCAGGCAGCAGTCGCTTCGATGGATGTGAAAAAGAACATTTTCGGCAAATATGAAGTCTTCACGCACTGTGGGCAAAAGAAGACGGGGATTGACCCAGTCAAGCATGCCCTCGAAATGGAAAGAATGGGTGTGGGTGAGATTCTCGTTAATTCAATCGACCGCGATGGCACAATGCAGGGCTATGATATTGAACTTGTCCGCAGAGTTGCGGATGCGGTCAATGTGCCTGTGGTGGCATGCGGCGGCGCTGGAAATTTGGCTCACGTTGCTGAGGCCATCAGTCAGGGGCATGCTTCTGCGGCAGCTGCAGGAAGCATGTTCGTTTTTCAGGGCCCGTTGCGCGGGGTTTTAATCAGTTACCCCACGCCAAAGGAATTGAAAGAATTTATTTCGTAGGAGTTTGAATGGCTGAGTACCAAATTTGTACGCGTTGTATCATGGATACAACGGATCCAGAGATCATCTTTGACGAAAATGGTATGTGCAATCATTGTCATACTTATGACCGCATGGTTCGTGAACATATTGTGAATGGAAAGGAAGGGCGTGAGCGCCTTCAATCATTAGTGGCTGATATCAAGCGTGCCGGGCAGGGCAAGCAATATGACTGTCTCATCGGCGTCAGCGGAGGCGTAGATAGCACGTACGTGGCATATTTGGTCAAGAACCTCGGATTGCGCCCGCTCGCCATTCATCTGGATAATGGTTGGGATTCAGAGCTTGCCGTCAAGAATATTGAAGAAACACTTAAGCGTCTTGACATTAACTTGTATACAGAAGTTCTTGATTGGGAGGAGTTCAGGGATTTGCAATCAGCATTCCTGAAAGCATCAACGCCTGATTCAGAGATACCCACCGACCATGCGATTGTTGCCATTTTGGGAAACATGGCGGCGAAACTGCGCATCAAATATATTTTGATCGGCAATAACGTCCGTACTGAAACGCATTTGCCGCGTGCTTGGTCACAAGGACATTTCGATTGGAAATATATTCGCGAATTGCACAAGCGCTTTGGTGTGCGCCCGCTCAAGACCTTTCCGCACTTTGGTTTTTTCACTTATTACCTCCGCATGTTGACACAGAAACGTATTGCTATTCTGGATTACATCAACTACACCAAGAAGGAAGCTTTACGCGTTCTGCAGGAGGAATTAGGCTGGCAGTATTATGGGGGTAAGCACTACGAGTCCATTTATACGCGTTTTTATCAAGGGTACATCCTGCCTGAAAAATTTGGCTTCGATAAGCGCCGCTGCCACCTTTCCAGTTTAATCTGCTCAGGTGAGATGACTCGCGAGCAGGCATTGGAAGAATTGAAAATCCCCACGTACTCGCCGTCCATGCAGGAAGAAGACAGAGAATATGTCGCTAAGAAACTTGGCTTCACAGAGGAAGAATTTACAGCAATTATGAATGCGCCACAAAAAAGTTATTGGGATTATCCCTCTTATGGCCAATTTATGCGTCAACCTATTGTGAAAAGTTTTGTGCCCGCCATTAAAAAGATCATGGAGCTATTCAAATAATGCGTATTGCCTATGTCACTATCCACGTTGCGCCGCAAATTATGCAGGGCGGCGTGGGGGGGAAAATAAAGAGTCAAATGGGAATCTGGCGTGAGCATGGACATGAGGTCACCTTATTCAGCCTCACCCCATCGGATATACCATTTCACGGCGAGATGAAATTCATTTTTGAGTCGCGGGCGAACTTGGTGGCACGTGAAATTAATCGTGCGTTAGCGTTGCGGAAAATGCTTGAGTCTATTAAGTCATATAAGCCGGATATTATTTATTTGCGTTATGGATTGTATTCCTACCCATTGCACCTTATATTTAAAATTGCGCCGGTAGTTTTGGAAACAAATTCAGATGATATTCAAGAATATAAGAAGCGCGGAGCATTTTTCTACTGGATTAACCGCCTTACACGTAACCTGACCTTTGCTCCGGCTTTTGGGTTCATTATCCCCACCCATGAATTGGTGGATATACTTTTACCAAAGCGGGACAAGCCGTTCTGCGTCATCTCCAATGGCATCGATTTGAGCCAGGCAGAGATGTTGCCGCCGACAAGTCATAAACAGCCAGTCATTACGATGGTGTGTTCGCCCGGTATGAATTGGCATGGCGTGGATAAATTAATTGAGTTTGCCCAAAAAAGCCCAGATGTTTTTGTTAATATTGTAGGTTATTCACCAAAAGACCTGGTTGTTCCAGTGCCTTCAAATGTGTATTTGCATGGCTTTGTGGATAAACAGGGTGTTCGGCAAATCCTTTTGGATACGGACGTTGCTTGCGGTTCACTTGCGCTGCATCGCAATAAAATGGAAGAAGCCTCTGTGCTTAAGATTCGCGAGGCGCTCTCTTATGGCATACCGGTTATTATTGCTTATCGCGACACAGATTTAAATGAAGCTGCTTTGGATACTATCCTGCGGATACCCAATACTGAAAATAACGTCATTGATAATATTGAGAAAATCCGCATGTTTGCAATAAATATGATAGGTAAGCGCGTAGATATTAACCTGATAACCCCATACCTTGATCAGCGCAAAAAGGAAGAAACGCGGCTTGGATTTTTCAAAAAAATCCTTGCAGAGTATGGAGTATAAATGAAATCACTTTCCATTTTTCTCCTTGGGACACAGATGACTATCGGTGGTGCCCAGCGGGTATTGCTGGACCAGGCACAATGGTTTCATGACCACGGCTACAAGGTCACCGTGGCGTTTTTTTATGACAAAGACGGCTTATTTAATTCATGGAAGGACTCTCACGAATTTCCTATTCTTAATTTACAGGCATATGACCCTAAAGTAACCGGTTTCAAACAGGCTGTGCTGTTGATGTCAGGTCTGGGGAAGCTGTGGCGTATCATTCGTTTATCTAAAATTGATGCTTTGATCACCTATACTCATGATAGCAATATGCTTGGTTTGCCTGTTGCATGGGCGGCTGGCGTTCCTGTTCGTATTGGGACTCATTTGGGGGCGATTCGAGGAATGCCGCGTTGGCGTGAGAAGATACATTCCCTGCTGATCAACATTGGTTGTGCTCAGGTATTGGTGGCGGCATCCAAAGGAACCTATCAAAAATCACTCCTTGAAGGAATTTCCCCAGAGCGGATTGAAATAATTCCAAATGGGATTCAACCTTTTCAAGTTGACCCTGTTCAAAGAAGGATTGTTCGCGGTTCATTGGGCTTGCAGGAGGGTGATATTTTTCTTCTTTCAGTCGGTAGGCTCGTCTATGAAAAGGGTCATGAGTATCTTATTCGGGCGATGGCAGAGGTCGTTCAACAATTCCCCGCTGCAAAGGCGGGAATTTGCGGGAGTGGTCCATTGTATGAATTTTTAGAATCCCTTATTGATCGGAATAAGCTTGATGATCGCGTCAAATTACTTGGTAAATGGGATGAAATCCCGCATCTTTTAGCAGCTGCGGATATTTTTATTTTGCCTTCCAGATGGGAAGGACTGCCCATGGCATTATTGGAAGGTATGATGGCAAGTCTTCCCGTGATTGCTACGCGAGTGGACGGGGTTGAAGAAGTGATTGTGAATGGAGCGCAAGGGCTGTTGGTGCCACTTGAAGATGCGGATGCTTTGGGAAAAGCTATATTACAATTATTGAGCGACCCTGAAAAACGTGCTTTGATGGGCTCCTCAGCGCGTGCCCGTGTCTTTGAGGGCTATACTACAGAACGCATGTGTGAGCAATATATGACATTAATAATGAAAT
>JAEURE010000180.1 GCA_016789485.1 Anaerolineales bacterium
TGCGGATGCGGGGCGCGGCCAGAGCAAGTGCGAGATCATCGGAAAGGGATGCGATTTTGCTGACACGGACTTTCGTCTTAATGCCGCCTCGGGACTCAAGAAAAAGTGGCTCCACTCCGAACTGCGTGATCGAAGGTCCGCGGCTGATCGCAACTACCTGCGCTGGCGCGCCAAAGGAAGCACGAGTCTCTTCAATTAATCGCGCGCGCTGTTGAATGAAGTCTTCATTGATGGAAGGAGCGTTGCCAGAGTCGAGGATGTCGCTGACGTTGGGCAATGTCCAGTGGATGACGGTTGAACCGCTGGTTGTCCGCGTGGGTTGCACAGGGACTTCCGTGGTGGTGACCTTGGGCATGGCTGCGGGATCTATCGGGGTGAAATCCTCTGTCGTGGTGGAAGCAGGAATCAGCGAAGGAGGAGGCGAGACGGGCTTGTTCAGCAGTTGCCGCAGTTTTACAGTCAACGGCGCGAGCCAGAAGAACAATTCCACAACAGGTTTATCCAGCATGACTGCAATTCCGAGAATCAACCAGGCAAGCAAGGCGATGAATGTGCCTCCGCCGCCCAGCCCCGCCCAAAGGATGCGTTGGAAGAGACCGCCAAAATAACCGCCGCCTGAACCAGTCAGGGCAACAGCTTCGGCGGTTTCTGCTGTGGCGATCAATGAATGCAGGACGGTGAGAAGCCAGAAAAACAGGATGACACTGCCGACGGCACTTTCAACGGAGAGCGGCGGAATGCGTTCGATCTTGCGGAAGACAAGCCATAGCCCGAAGACCAGCAGACCAAGCGGAAGAATGTAAACACCCCAGCCGAAAATTTGCGAAAGAAAAAATATGGCGCCGCCCACGATGGCGGAGCGGTTTGAGGAGATCAGACCCAATAAAATGATGATGCCAGCTAGAGCAAGCCCGATTCCGACGACATCCAGTTTGCGCTCGGCGGAGAGCTTCTCCCACCATGAAGATTCCCTGACAGAATGCGGAGCATGTTTCGTGCGGGGCGCTTCTCCTTTTTTGGGAGGAAGTGTTTTGCCCGCAGGTTTTGTATTTTTCTTGGGGGGAGTGGACGGTTTAAGAAGCGGCATGAATTCAAAGGAGAAATGATGAGAAGGAAGGATGAATTTTCGTGAAGCACCAAACGTTATTTCATCGCTTGTAATTCCAAAAAAGATTATAGCACAAATGGTCTGTTTTCTTTGAGGTACAATTGCAGGGCTTTTGGCTTTTAAAAAATCTTTGCCGCAGAGTTTATAGTGACTTCGACTATTTTTTAGACTCAATTTTCTTTGTGGCTGGTTTGGCAAGGACTTCACTTTGTTCGAAATTCTTTTTCTTGGCACATCTGCATCCGCGCCTTCTGCAAACCGCGGGCTTTCGGGGCTAATCGTTTCTCATAACGAGCATCGCTTTCTGGTGGATTGCGGTGAAGGCACACAGCGGCAGATCCTTCAGTCCGGCATCGGATTCAAACGCATCACCCGCATTCTGCTGACCCACGGGCATCTTGACCACATCCTTGGGTTGGGCGGTCTGCTTTCCACGCTTTTAAGATGGGAAGCCATTGATGAACTTGAAATATTCGGCGGAAAATCCACGCTGGAGCGCGTGCGCACGCTTCTTTATGATGTAGTGCTGCGCGGCAACCAGCCTCCCATGCCATTGAAATTAACCGAGATCAAACCTGGTATTGTTTTTGAAGCCGATGATTTTACAGTGACCGCGTTTCCAGTTACGCATAAGGGACCGGATTGTCTGGGATATTTGTTTGAAGAAAAAGCGCGCCGTCCATTTTTGGCGGCAAAGGCGGATGAACTTGGAGTCCCGTTCGGTCCCGAACGCCGTGACCTGGTGGCCGGCAAAGAGATCATTCTGTCTGATGGAAAACGCATCTCTCCAGACGATGTGCTGGGTGACTGGGAAAAGGGCAGTAAACTCGTCGTTGTGGGGGATACGGGTAGAACCGATAACCTGCTCGAGGTCTGTAAAGAAGCGGATGCAGTTGTGATCGAGTCCACATATTTGGATGAAGAAGAAGATATGGCGAAGCAGTTCTCGCATCTCACAGCTCGCATGGGCGCGGAACTGGCGCTAAAAGCAGGGGTTAAAAAACTAATTCTTACTCATATTTCGCGCCGCTATCGCGGAAAAGACGTGCTTGCAGAAGCGCAGACCGTTTTTCCGAATGTGGTGGTGGCACGCGATTTTGATAATTTTCAAGTCAAGAGAGAAACTTAAGAAATGGCAGATAAATTTACGATTGGTATTCTTACATCCGGCGGGGATGCGCCCGGTATGAATGCGGCCATCCGCGCTGTGGTGCGGACTGCGCTGGCAAATAACATGGACGTGATCGGTGTGATGCACGGGTATGAAGGCTTGCTCAACGGCGAATTCAAGCCGATGGGTCCGCGTGATGTCGGCGGAATTTTGCAGCGCGGCGGGACGGTCTTGCAGACAAGCAGAAGCAAACGTTTCATGGAGCCGTCCGGTCAGCGGGACGCCATCCGTAAGATGAACGAAGCAGGCATGGATGCGTTGATCGTCATCGGCGGCGAAGGTTCCATGAATGGCGCATACGCCTTGTCACAGCAGAATATAAAAGTGATTGGTATTCCCGGCAGTATCGATAACGATATTTGGGGCACAAACATTGCCATTGGCACAGATACAGCCATGAATACAATCATGGAGGCGGTGGATAAGCTTCGCGATACCGCTTCATCGCATCAACGCGCGTTTTTGGTGGAGACGATGGGACGCAACAGCGGCTATCTTGCTGTGATGGCGGCAATCGTCTGCGGCGCGGAAGTGGCGCTCATTCCCGAAATGCCTATCACAGCCGACGAAGTGGCTGTAGTGGTTGAGGAAGCTTACAAACGCGGCAAGACTCATGCCATCATCATTAATGCGGAAGGCTCAGGCGTCCGCACTACGGATCTGGCGCAGCGCATTGATGATTTGGATGTCGGTTTCAAAACCCGCATGACCATTCTGGGTCACATCCAGCGCGGCGGTTCGCCCACCGCGTATGATCGTCTGCTGGCATCCCGCATGGGAGTCAAAGCTGTGGAAGCGTTGGTGGAAGGCACACATGGCATGATGACCGGGCTCAAAGGCAAAGGCGTGGATTTCGTTCCGCTGCAGGATGTCATCAGCAATAAACGCAAGGTCAATATGGAATACTTCCACATGGCCAAAGTGTTGGCGAGATAAGTTTGTATTGACTGGCATGTTAAAAAAGCAGAGGCAGATGATTCTGCCTCTGCTTTTTTTCAACAAAAACCTTACTTTATTGTTACCTGGATCACAGCCGTATCCACCAATTGACCGTCCCTCACAACCACCAATTGCACTGCATACAAGCCGCTTAATTCTGTCGTGTCCCATTCTGCAAGGACGTCATTTACGACTGGCACATTGCCATCTGAACCCAGTTGAAGCCATTCCTGCGGATTCAATCCCTTGCCGACCTGTACACGATAATATAAAAATCCATCTCCTGAAGCCGTGCCGATAATTTTCACAACCCCGTTCACATCCGCAAACAACTGCGGAGAAGTGATATTTGCGACGGGATTGATCGGCGGCGCTTGAATGGCATCATACGAAGTTGGTGGAATGTCGAGGTTTGTGCTTTGTGCCCAGTCCCGCGCACTTTCAGGGATGAGCATGTACACACGATTATCAATTAATGCGGGCGGGGTGAACACTGTGGCAAGCAACCCTGTTTCGCGGTTGACAGAAAACTCGCGGAACATTGTATCTGGCTGAGTTGGTTCGCTTCCGTTCAGGAAAACTTCGGTTACCAAATTCGGGCATTCACGCGTGGGCAGCATTCCCGATGGATCGCAGACGGTTATCGTACTCACTCCCAATGGAGCGGTCCAGCCATTTGGCGGGGTGTTTTCAGAAACGATCTGCATCAATGCATTCCACAGCACAGCAGGGAAACGCGGCGTGACGGAGTCACTCGCATCGCGGCCGCGTACGCCCGTCCACGTGACCACCAAATGCGAGGGCGTGAACCCAACCACCCATGCATCGCGGCCATTAGCTGTTTGCCCGACCTTCACGCCTGCAGGTCTGCCGATTTCCAGCGCATTCGATCTGCCAAGCGAATCCCAACGCGCGGGCTCATCGCTTAACACGTTAGCCATCAAATACGCCATTGCAGATGTTACGATCGTTTGTGCTTTTGGCAATGACCAATCCAATAGCACGGAACGATCTGCACTTTCCACACGCAGCACGCTGACAGGTAAAAATTCATCGTCCACGCTTTGGCCAAAATAAACGCCTTGCGTTCCAAAGACTCCATACGCGCCTGCAAGCTCAAGCATCGAAACATCGGAATTTAATTCAATGCCAAACGACGAGGCGATCTTCGCCACGTTCTCGATTCCCATTTGCTTTTTCAACGTTTCCACAGGCACTTGATAATCATTTGCCAGTGCCATTCGCAATCGCATCGGTCCGTGATATTGGCCGTCAAAGTTTTGGATATTTTCGCTGCCGGGGATGTCCCATGTTAATGAAGCTGGACTCAAGCCTCGAGTGAATCCCGTCAGATAGACAAACGCATCCAAACTGGACCCGGGCCTGTGCGCGCTTGCAAGGGGAGTTTCCACGCCTTGATTTGTCTCGCCAACCATCGCCAATACCTGACCCGTATTCGGGTCAAGGATCAACGCGCTTGCTGACGAATCTGCAAAAGTCACAGCAGGCGGCAGGGACGGCAGCACCCGCGCCGTGTCGCAATCCGTTTCGGGTGTGGGCAGCCCGGCCATGCGCGTTGCATAGACTTCGGTGACACAAGCCGCTTTCTTTTGCAGGTCATAATCCAGCGTAGTGATGATCGTCATGCCGCCGCGCTCGATTCGTTCGCGGGGAATCTGCGAGTCTAATTGGGTGAGGACCAGGTTCACGAAAGCAGGAGCAATTTTCGGCGCAGGGAGAGGCGTGGACTCCATCTTCGGAGTCTCTGCCAATGCAAGCGCTGTTGCTTCGTTGCTAACCAAGCCAAGCCCATTCAAAATATAGATCGTTTCGCGCCCGCGCTGCAGCGCTACTTGCGGCGCATCCAACGGATTGAGCGCAGGCGTTTCGCTTGTCGCCGCAAGAATGGCAGACTCGGCGAGGGTCAGTTCATCGGCGGGTTTGCCGAAATAAAGTTGAGATGCAGCGTCCACGCCATAGGCATGGTTGCCGAAATTCGCGCTGTTCAAATACCACTCGATGATCTGTGTGCGCCCAAATTGCGCGGTGACCTGCGCGGCAAGGATGCGCTCGCGAATGGCGCGGCGCATGGATGGCGGCTCGTTGTAAAGAATCAAATTGCTGACCAAACGCTGCGCGATGGTGGGATGAAGCTCAGGATCGTTGATGCCTTGAACGGCATAGCCTGAATGCAAGTTGAACTGCGGATCGGCTACGGCGATGACAGCATTGACAAGGTTTGCAGGAACGTGCTGCGGATTTTGCGGGTTGACAGGAATATAACGACGCGGCGAGTCATTCGGTGCAAAGGTGGCAAGCACTTGCAATCCGCTGCGGTCATAAATGCGTGTGGGTTGCAGCAGCAAGCCATCCGGTGGATTTAACAGCCGCGGCAAAATTTCAGTAGATGGAAGTTCACGCGTGACATCCGCATATGCGAATGCGCCGAGGATGATTCCTGCCGCGAGCAGAAGCAATAGAACGATTCCCCCGCTGATGATCGCACCGCGCAAACGCGCCGATTGATTGTTTTGCTTTTCAAGACGGCGTTCACGACGGGCGCGCAGAATGGGAAGTGTGGAGGGCATGGCTCTATTTTACAGAGTATCGCCTGATTTAGGGAAAAGGAATTTCAGTGTGGCGCGTTGGATTTTCCTATATTCTTCTAATGAACATTTTTCTTTTGGAATGCTAAAATAATCTCATGAACACAACCCGTCCCCCCTGCTAAGCCTTAATCCACGAAGCCCTACGGGCTGATTTCGTATTCTCCTTAATTCGTAAAAAACCTACACCCGAT
>JAEURE010000181.1 GCA_016789485.1 Anaerolineales bacterium
ACAAGCTGAAAATTTCGGCGCAAAAGTTGAATTTGACATGGCGAACGAGGTCGATCTTTCCCAGCGCCCATACACGGTCAAGACCGACAGCGGCGAATACAAAGCTGAAACTTTGATCATTACCACAGGTGCGAACCCGCTTCATTTGGAAATCCCCGGCGAAGTGGAGTTGACAGGCCGCGGCGTTTCCTACTGCGCCACTTGTGATGGTTGGTTTTTCAAAGACAAGAAAGTTGTTGTGGTGGGCGGCGGAGATAGCGCATTTGAAGAAGCGCTTTTCATCACCCGCTATGCTTCCTCTGTCACACTCATTCATCGCCGCGAAGAATTTCGCGCAGGTGCCATTTTGCAGAACCGCGCAAAGGAACATCCCAAGATGAACTTCATCTTGAACACAGTCGTCACCGAAGCCGTAGGCACAGACAAACTCACAGCCTTGAAATTGAAGAACGTTCAAACGGGTGAAGAGTCCAGCATCGAAACGGATGGCTTATTCATTTTTATTGGTCACTCGCCAAATTCGCAGATCTTCAAAGGTCAGGTGGAGATGAGCGACCTTGGCTACATCATTGTCAACGACAAAATGGAAACCAGTGTCGAAGGCGTGTATGCGGCGGGAGAGATCGCCGATCCGCACTTCCGCCAGGTCATCACATCCGCGGGAATGGGCGCAGCCGCAGCCATTCAGGCGACGCGATTCCTTGAGGAAAAAGACAACGTCCCCGCTGGGGGATCAGTTCCCAGTTAAGAATGCGATGCGTTGACTGGCGAAGCCGTGTCGAAACGAAGCGACAAAGTTCGCGCTTCGCACTTAAGGGACAGCTGATCCTGTTCAAGACGCTGAATCCAACCGAATAAATTTTCCCAAAAGGACTCGCAGCCAGCCGAGTCCTTTTTATGCGTGAAAATATGTGACATTTTGTACTTTTGGGCTGTATTACTTTCGGATAAAATGAATAAAAAATAGCGGTGTTCTACGCCGTAAAAAACCATTGGAGGAACAATGAAGAAAATCTCAATTATCGGCGCCGGTATGACGGGCTCGACTGCCGCACACTGGATTGCCGAACGCGAACTTGCCGACGTTGTTTTGTTGGACGTGGTGGAGGGAATGCCGCAGGGGAAAAGCCTCGACCTTGCGCAAGCCATGCCCATCATCGGCAAGGATTCGGAAATCGTCGGTACGAATGATTATTCTGCGACCAAAGGCTCAGATATTATCATTATTACCGCAGGGCTGGCTCGCAAACCCGGCATGAGTCGTGATGATCTGCTCAAGACCAATGCCGAGATCGTTGGCAAAGCCGCAACCGAAACCCTGAAATATTCTCCTGACGCTTTTTATATTGTATTGACCAACCCGCTCGACACGATGGCGTACTTGACCATGAAAAAGACAGGTCTGCCGCGCGAACGTGTGATCGGCCAAGCTGGTATTTTGGACTCTGCCCGCATGCGCGCTTTTGTTGCCATGGAAACTGGCGTGAGTGTTGAAAATATCAACTGTTATGTACTGGGTGGGCATGGCGATGAGATGGTTCCGTTGACCCGTCATTCGAACGTGGCGGGGATTCCTTTGAAGGAATATTTGCCCGCAGACAAACTCGAAGCCATCGTCAACCGCACACGCAAGGGCGGCGGCGAGATCGTCAATTTGCTCAAGACTGGTTCCGCCTATTACGCGCCGTCCATGGCTTGCGTACAGATGGCGGATGCAATTTTGAAGGATAAGAAGTTGATCGTTCCCTGTGCGGCGTACATGAACGGCGAATACGGGTTGAACGATATGTATTTCGGCGTACCCGTCATGCTCGGTGCCGGCGGCATGGAAAAGATCATCGAATACAAGTTCGATTCCGAAGAGAAAGCCATGTTCGAGAAATCGGCGGCGTCTGTCAAAGAGACGCACGAGGCGCTTAAGAGCCTGGTCACACTTTAGTTTGCTTCAAAGGTCGAAGGTCAAAAACGACATTCGACCTTTGTTATGAAAAATAACGAAGGAGCCTATCATGATCTTGCATGAAAAAATCTCTGCTCAATTGCCAGCATGGCGCGAGCGCATTAAGTCTCTCTCCAAGGAACACGCCGAAGTGAAAGTGGCAGATGTCACCGTGGGGCAGATCGTCGGTGGGATGCGTGATATCAAGTCCCTGCTGTCGGATGTCTCATTTGTTGACCCCGCCGAAGGCATTCGCTTTCGCGGTTTATCCATCCCTGAATTATTGAAGGCGCTGCCCAAAGCCCGCGGCGGCAAGATGCCTTTGGTTGGCGGTCTGTATTATTTATTGATGATCGGTGAAGTGCCGAGCAAGGAAGATGCGCACGCAGTGGAAGCCGAATGGGCAAAGCGCGCCAGCGTCCCTGATTATGTTTACAAGATGCTCAAGACCATGCCGAAAGAGACTCACCCAATGACTCTCTTTTCACAGGCTGTGCTTGCGCTGCAAAACGGCTCGGTCTTCGCCAGCAAATATCACAGCATGAAAAAAGATGTCTATTGGGAAGCGGCACTGGAAGACAGCCTGGATCTGACCGCCAAACTCCCCGTCATTGCCGCCTACATCTATCGTATGAAATATTTTGGCGAAAAAGCCAAGCCGAAATACAACCCCAAGCTTGATTACGGTGCAAACTTTTCCAGGATGATGAAAGTTTCGGACAAGAAGGGCTACGCCGAACTGGCCCGCCTGTACTTCATTTTGCACAGCGATCACGAAGCTGGAAATGTTTCTGCGCACACGATGCACCTTGTCGGATCTGCTCTTTCCGACCCATACCTTTCCTTCTCTGCCGCGCTTAACGGTCTCGCTGGACCTTTACATGGCCTGGCAAATCAAGAGTGTCTTGGCTGGTTATTGGAAGTGCACAAGAAATTTGGCGGCGTTCCTTCGCGTGATGATCTCTACAAATTCGCCTGGGACACGCTCAACGGCGGACATGTCATCCCTGGTTATGGACACGCGGTACTGCGCGTTCCCGATCCCCGTTACATGGCGCAGATGGAGTTTGCCAAGAAGCGCTTCCCTGATGATGAACTTCTCCGTTTGGCTGATCTGGTCTTTGACGTGGTCCCTGCCGTGCTCAAAGAACAAGGCAAAGCGAAGAATCCAGCTCCGAACGTGGACGCCATCTCTGGAACATTGCAGTATTACTACGGCGTGAGAGATTTCGACTTCTATACCGTTCTCTTTGGCGTAGGCCGCGCCCTGGGTGTGACAGCCAACTATGTTTGGGCGCGTGCGCTTGGCATGCCGATTGAACGTCCCAAGTCTTTGACCACAAAGATGCTGGAAGATGTTGTCGCCAAGGCTGATGCTCAACCTGTGTAAGTAAATAAAAAAAACTCCCGAAGATTTCTTCGGGAGTTTTTTATTTAAGTGGCACCAGTTTTCTTATGTTCTTCATCCGCGATCTCGAACTTGACCAATCTTACAATGCGCACCTTGTCCCTCACATACCAGGGGACAATTTGCTTCGCATGCTCAAGGCTTTCGGCTTCCAGAATTGCCCATCCCGTATGCTCATTGTCCTTGCAGCCCCACTCAAACTGGTGCAAATAGCCTGCTGCGTGAAGGTCTTGTAAAATCTGGTCGCAGCTTTCGGCCGGGTGCGGGGATTCGATCATGTAGCGTTCCATAGCATCTCCTTTTACCGATAAATATAGGAAGATTATAGAACTTTTATTTTTGGTTTTCAATCACCAATTTAAGTCAACTTGTCGATCAGGAATGCAAAATCCAGCACATTTTCCTTGAGCCAGTCGTACCGTCCGCTGGCGCCAGCGTGACCTGCGCTGAAATTGGTCTGAAGCATGGCAAGGTTGTCGCCTTTTTTGATGTCTCGTATCCTTGCCAGGAACTTGGCGGGTTCCCAATATGCCACGCGCGGATCGTTGTAGCCCGTTGTCAGAAGCAGGTGAGGATATTCCACGGGCTTGATATTGTCATAGGGAGAATAGGAAAGCATGTAATCAAAGGCATCCTTGGCCTCAGGGTTGCCCCATTGGTCATATTCCAGTGTGGTCAATGGGATGGTCGGGTCGCTCATGCTGGTGATCACATCCAAAAACGGGACCTTGCAGATCACCACTTTGAAAAGGTCTGGCCGCATGATCAAGCTTGCTCCCACTAACAGTCCACCAGCGGAACTGCCGATGATGGCCAGTTTTTCTGGGGAAGTAAAACCTTCCTTGACCAGATGCTCGGCGCAGGCTATGAAATCGGTAAAGGAATTTTTTTTATTCAGCAACCTGCCTTCATCGTACCAGGCGCGGCCCATTTCCATTCCGCCGCGGACATGTCCAATTGCAAAGACGAATCCACGGTCGAGAATGCTGATGATGTTTGCGTTGAAGTGCGCCTCACTGGACGCACCATATGCGCCATAGCCATACAGCAGAGTGGGATTCCGCCCATTTTTTTGCAGGTCTTTTCGGTAGGCAATGGACATTGGCACCTGTTTT
The DNA here is from genome assembly GCA_016789485.1 of Anaerolineales bacterium. Lineage (GTDB taxonomy): Bacteria > Chloroflexota > Anaerolineae > Anaerolineales > Villigracilaceae > Villigracilis. Next base: position 4,463 of record JAEURE010000181.1, read on the forward strand.
CCATCGGGCGCGTTGGCGAAGATCAATTCTGTGGTGTATTGTGTTCTGTCGTATCCATTTGGGATTTGGTCTTCCTTCAGGGTTTTCCATTCGCCTGTATCCATGTCAATACTCGCAACAGTGAAAGGAGTGATGAGCGACGAATATTTGACGCGTACATGCTTTGATTTAAATTCAAGGTTGATTTCGACTGCCGCTTCGTATGTCGGGTCGGGGAACTTAACATAGAAAGACTTGCCGACATCATTGATTTTGCAGACGTGTAATTGTTTGATTCCGTTTTTACGCTCGTGCAGCACGATATGATTCTCGAACAGATCGAAATGTTCGAGCAGAACATCCTCACGGTGGGGGATGACATCCTGCCAGTTCTCCATGCCCGGAGCGGAGATGGGTGCCTTGACCAGTTTGTAGTTGTAGGCGTCCTTGTTGGTGATGATGTAGAGGAAGTCGCCGTGATGCCCGGCGTAGTATTCGAGTCCAAGCTGACGGGGTTGAATCAGTTTGAGGTCAGCATCAGGCTGATCGGTCCGCATGAAGCGCATTTCCTGGGCAAGCGTGTTGTAGTGGAAAAGCATCAAATAGTCTTTGCTGCGTGACTTGTGCAGGGAAAGCGCGAACGTATCATCTGTTTCGTGAAAAAGCAGAGTATCTTCGCTTGGGTTTGTGCCAAGCGTGTGGCGGAATAATTTGTCTGCACGGTGGTATTCATCCAGAGTCAGGTAGTAAATGGTTTTGTTGTCTTTCGCCCATTCGACCCCGGTGGAATAATAAACATTCCCGTGTGCCCGCTGGATCTGTTCAGGGAGAAGTTCACCAGTGATTAAGTCTTTGATGTAGATCGTATATACTTCCGCGCCTTCGAGATCTACAGAATAGGCAAGCTTGGTCTGGTCGGGACTGATGCTGAAAGCGCTGACGCTGCAAAACTCATTTCCTTCCGCAAGGATGTTTTGATCCAGCAGGATTTCTTCGGGCGCTTCAAGGGAGCTTTTCTTGCGGCAATAAATGGGATATTGTTTTTTCGCTTCGGTGCGCGTGTAATAAAAATAATTTTCAAATTCCTCAGGGACGCTGCTGTCCACTTCCTGAATACGCCCCTTCATTTCCTGAAAGAGGATTTCCTGCAGCGGTTTGATGTGACTCAGAGTTTCTTCCAAATATTTGTTTTCAGCCTGTAAAAACTTGATGACTTCAGGGTCTTCACGGTCGCGCATCCAGTAGTATTCATCGTTGCGGGCGACGCCGTGCTGTGTAAGGATCGTTTCTCGTTTTGCAGGGATCGAATATGATGCCATGATGCTCCTAGGTGAGGGATGGAAGATATTTTTCGCGCAGACTTGCCATATGATGTTCGACGTGTCCCACCAGCATAAAGATCAAGGCTCGGGCGCTCACTGCCGCGCCGCTGGCTGTCCCGACCCGCGCAGCAGATTCTTCGCTGATATTTTTTACGGCAAGGATGTTTGCGCGGCGCAAATATTCGAATTCGGCAAGCAAGTCTTCGAGAGCAAGTTCATCCGCCCCCGATTCGCGGACATAATCTC
>JAEURE010000182.1 GCA_016789485.1 Anaerolineales bacterium
GCTGGCGAATGGCGGTAACAACTTTCTTGCCGAGGTGCGCGCCCAATGCTTGTGAAAGACCGACTGTGGTTGTGGTCTTGCCTTCACCCAGCGGGGTGGGGGTAATGGCGGTCACATCCACGTAAATGCCGTTGGGTTTTCCTTTTAATCGGTCCAGAATTTCAAGTTTTATTTTTGCTTTATATGGGCCGTACAATTCCAGTTCGTTCTCGCGAATGCCCAACTCGCGGGCGATCTGCAGAATTGGTTTCAATTTTCCCGCTTGTGCGATATCAATGTCTGAAGGCACAGGGCGGAGGAGCTTTAACTTTGTCGGTTGAAATTTGGAACTTACTTTCGCAGGAGCGGCCTTTTTTGCCACAACCTTCTTCCCCTTTGAGGACGCTGTCACAACTTTTTTAGCTGCTTTTGGTTTTGTCTTCCCGATTTTCTTAGCGGGCATTGCCTTGGTTGCCATAGGGACTCTCCTTGAAAATTATATATAATCGTACAGGCACTATTATCGAATTTTTTGATGAAAAAAGCAAGAGTTTTTCGTCATCTTTTTGTCACCTCAGGCTTTCAGCAGCGTGCCTACGTTTTCACCCAGCAGTGCGCGTGCCAGCAAGCCGTTCTCTTCCGCCGAAAAAATTTGCGCGGTCAATCCGTTTGTCTTTTGGATCAATGCAAGCATTTCCTCCACTTTGGCTTTCATCCCACCAGTGACATCTGTGCTGGCCGAGCCGTGGATGCCTGCCCGCATCTTCCCATACTCTGAAAGTTGAATCTCTTTCACCAGCCTTGTCCTCGCTGGAAAATCCTCCCACACGCCAGCTTCAATTCCCGCCAATAGAATACGGGAGGGGGAGAATTGCTCAACCAAAAATGTAAAAACATCCTCCGTGGAGAGGATCGTGCCGCCGAGTTTCTCGTCGAAAGCCACATCGCCGTAGACAACCGGCAGAAGATGGACACCCAACGATTTTCGTATAGCCAATATGTTGTGATGGATTACTTTGCGACCATTGGATACCATCGATGAAGATGGTGGAAAGGAGATGGCAGGCACGCCCGCATTGAAAAGCGATTCCATCACGTAGCGGTTCAATTCCGCAGCCTGAAAACGGACTTCGGCAAAGCCCTGCCATTGCTCAGGGGTTCGCACTCCGTCTCGTGTGCCATGTTTCTTTGCAGCGACATGCCCGAAGGAGCCGGAGCCGTGCCCCAGAATCAGAAGCAGGTCTGAGCGCGAATCCAGAACCGTTTTTATTTCCAGCGCCAGTTCTTGTAGTTTATCGAGTCTTGGGGTGTAAGGAGTATCCTTATCAGTGATCAACGATCCACCCAATTTGAGGAGCACGATTTCTTTTGTCATGGTGAAAGTTTTAACACAGAATCGCGAAAAAGTGGCATCCACTTTGCGCATGCTATAATCGCATTATGGATATTCGCGCAGGCGTTGTTGCACTTGTTTTTTTTGCCCTCATTGCCGCTTATTTTTCTGTACGCGCCGCCATTAAAACCATGCAGATCGCGCGCAAGTTGTCTTTTTATAGTCTGCGGAAACGACACAACGCCAACGCGTGGAGATTGTTTTTTCTGGCTCTCGTTTTGCTGGGGTTTGCTTATTGGCTTCCGTTTTATGGCGAGCCGATGATCTATGTCTATTTTCCGCCGTCTCCCACGCCGTCTTTGACCCCGACGATCACGTTGACTCCCACCATTACATTGACTCCCACCATCACGGTCCCGCCGACATTGACATTAACTCCCTCTGTTTCTGATACGCCCACATTAACTCTCACGCCTTTTTTGCCCGTTGCGATCGAGGCTTTGTTTGAAGGTCCTGTCACCCCGAACCCGGATGCCTTGTTCACAGCCATACAATTCTCCACTCAATTCGATGGACTTAATCCTGTCGATCCCCAAACTGTTTTTGAGCTTCCCATTACCACAATGTACGGCGGATTTGATTACAACAATACCATTCCCGGCGTGCAGTGGACGGCGCTTTGGTATGGCAACGGAAAGTTGGTGTGCTATGAAACCAAGCCCTGGGATGGCGGGACGGGCGGCATCGGCGGTTATACGGAATGTTCCAACCCTATTGACGGCTGGCAGCCTGGCGAATACGAGGTGCAAATTTTTATGGGCTATGAATGGAAAGTGGTTGGGCGTTTTCGGGTGCTTGGCGATCTTACAACTCCCAGCCCGCCTGCGACAAACACACCAAGAGTAATACCTACTTCAACTCCATAGGTGAATCAAACATGACAGAAAAAGCATTTCAAGATTACTATCCCGACCACATGGCACATTGTTATGGATGCGGCAGCTTAAATGAATTGGGACATCAGATCAAAAGCCATTGGGACGGGGAAGAATCCGTTGCGTATTTTCAACCCAAGCCGTTTCACACAGCCATACCGGGCTATGTCTATGGCGGGCTGCTGGCTTCGTTGATCGATTGTCACGGTACGGGCACGGCGGCGGCGGCAGGGTACCGCGCCGAAAACCGCGCCATGGACACGGAACCGCCCCTGCGTTATCTGACTGCTTCCCTGCACGTGGACTATCTCAAACCCACGCCCATGGGTCCCAGGTTGGAAGTCCGCGGGAAGGTGAAGGAAATTAAGGGGCGTAAAGTTGTAATTGAAGAGTGGATCGTGGCGAATGGAGTCATTACCGTGCGCGGCGAGTTGGTAGCGGTGCAGGTACCCGACGCGTTGGTATTGGAGTTATTGAAAGAAAAGGATAAGGGATGAAGTGGGAGTAGAAAGCAGTGAGATGGCGTGTGCTGGGTGTAATTCGTTTTTCATTTTATTTTGCTTTCATTATTAAAAGTAGTCTCGAGACTACCAGACTACCCAGCTATCTGAATACGAAACTACCAAACTAAATTGCCCATTCCTTCTTTTTGGTGTTCATCTCCTGCGCGATCTCGGCGGCGAGGCGGGCGTTGCTGAGCAGCAGGGCCAGGTTGGAATTCAACGATTTGCCCTTGGTCAATTCACTGATACGCCCCAGCAAAAATGGGGTGAGTTTTTGCCCGTGGATTCCCTGCTGGATGGCTTCGGCGGAGGCTTGGGCAATGATCGGTTCCATGCTGGACTTTGGAATTGCGAACTTTTCTGGAATTGGATTCGTGACGAGAATGCCGCTTTTCATCCCCAAATTCCAATGCGCTTTGGCAAAGTCTGCAACTTCTTCGGGGGTGTCCAGGCGGGCGCTGACGCCCAATCCGCTTTCACGGGAATAGAAGGCGGGGAATTCGTCCGTTTTATAACCGATGACCGGCACGCCCATGGTTTCAAGATATTCGAGGGTGGCGGGCAGATCAAGAATGGCTTTCGCGCCAGCGCAGACGACCACCGTTGGAATCTCTGCCAGCGAACGCAGGTCTGTGGAAATATCAAAAGCTGATTCTTTGTGCACGCCGCCAATGCCACCTGTGGCAAAGACTTTGATGCCTGCCATGTTCGCGGCATACATGGTGCCTGCCACTGTGGTGCCGCCGTTCGCTTTTTTGACGATGGCGGTGGCGAAGTCTCGATGGCTGACTTTCAGCGTGGAGTCCGCTTCAGCAAGCCGAACCAGTTCCTGGTCAGAGAGTCCGATGCGGATCTTTCCATCCAGCAGGGCAATGGTGGCAGGAGTCGCGCCGTTGTCACGCACCTGTTTTTCCATATCCCGCGCGAGTTGAAGGTTTTGCGGGTGGGGCAGTCCATGTGTAATGACGGTGGATTCGAGGGCGACGATCGGCGTGCCTAAATTGAGCGCGCGGGTGATTTCGGGGGAGAGTTGAAAGTTGGGATGTTTCATAGTTAATAGGGGATGTGTTTGGCGATGTCTCGCAGCGCCTTGTCGATTTTTGCGATTTCTTCCTGAATTTCGTTCTCGGGTTTGGCTTCCTTTTGGATCAGGTCGCGCGCCACGATGATTTCCTTGCGAAACGCGCCCAGCATTTCGCGGGCGGTCTCTTCCGGTTTTTTGGCTGTTTCCGGGTTGACCAGTTTTTCAAGATACGGCGCGACGTTGAGGTTTGGGTCGTTTTCAAGCATGAGCCTGATCTCGCGCAGTTCCGGGATGAGATCCTTTTCGAAGTTCAGGATGACAACGTTGTTGATCAGCTCGATGAGTTCCTCCGTCTGATATTTTTTTGTGAGCTTCTCGATATTTTTCTGGCGTTTGGAATTTTCATCGATCAAGTTCCATCCATCTTTCAGTTTTTTGTCGATAATGGGGGATGCCACTTTCCATGTGCCAATGTCGATCCATTGGATGGAAACGCCAAGATCCGCAGCCTTTTTATGAAAGTCTGCATTAAGAAATTGAGCGGCGATATTCGGGCGCGGCTCTTTATTTTTTGGAAGAGGCTTGCCGATCTGGTGCGCGGCATGTGCGCCTGTCATTTCCACGCGCATCTGGGCAACGGTCTCTTCGTTTTTGGCGATGGTATCAAGTTCTTTTTGGCCGATGCTGGCAAACAGGTTGCTGTCGCTTAATGTATGTGAAGAGATCAGCCTTTCCAGTTCGGTTTTCACCAGGGGAATTACAGTCGTGTCCCAGGGGAAGGATACGCCTGAGGAGGAAGAGGGCGGCGGTGTGATGGTTATCTGTTTGTAGACGAGTGCCTGCAGTGCGCTCTCTTCGAAGGAGTACGGATCGTTTTCATTGCTGTCTGTGTTTTGTGAACGCAGAACGCTGAACCTGATCTTGATGTCCAACGCTTCGATCGGGACCCCGTCTTTTGTGCGGGCTTTGACGGAGATATTGTCAACGAATTGATCCCGCAGGTTGATGACGGCGTACTCGCGCATGCCCACTTGATCATGCCTGCCAATCTCACGGATGCGCTCGAACCTGCCAAGGTTCCACGGTTCGCCACGCGCATAAATAACTTCGGGTTCACCGTCCAGCTTTTCGAGCAGCGCGGCGCTGCCGAGGTTTACCTGTATTTGTCCGGGTCCGCCGATGAGGATGATGGGCGAGAGTTCGTCTTCTTCAGAGATCCTGCCTTCGTTGATGGTGATGTATTCGTGGCCGTATCCGAAAGCGACTTCTTCGATAAATTCCATGGCGATGGTTTCATCGTTGAGTTCGAAAATATCCTCCAGATATTGAGCGGCCTTTTGTTTTGCCAGGGTGTAGACAACCCAAAGCAGCGGGGCGTATTTTAGAAAACTGAGGAAAACGATCACTGCGCGGTGTTGGGGCAGGTCGGCAGTGAAAATGGTAAAGAGTATGGTTATGCTGCTGAGCATCACCCAGGCTACGATACCGGTCAGGAAGCGCCAGCGGTTTCGGATTCCAACGCTTTCCTCGCTTAAGCCAAAGACTTGAGATGCCACTTCGTCGCGCCGTCTGGATGATCTCATGGATTGTCCCGCCGCTGTTTGTTATCGGAAATGAATTTGTTGACCAGAAGCCATTTCCAGATGTCATTCAGCTTTTTGAGTTCCACATCCATTTCACGGCTGGCTTGGCTGTCGGTGAGGATCGCTTCTTTTAAAGGTTGAACAAAATCCTGTAACAGGGTGTAGATGTCCGGGGTAGGCGCAATTGGATTTTCGAATTTTTTTGTGATAATGCGGCTGATCCGTTTGACGGCTTCATTGCGGGCTGTGGTTTTTAGCAGCGCCTCCTGCTCATTCAAGAGCGCCTCATCCTTTTTTGCGCTCTTGAGCCACTCTGCATTCCATTGGCCGCAGAGCTGGTCTTCAGCGGCCTGGTCGAAAAATACATCATGGATGCGGACTTCGATGATCTCGAGTCCTCGATCCTGGAGTTGTTTATATTCCATGCTGCGGAGCCATTCCTTGGTCTTTGCCCCGGTATCATCCAGTCCCTCCAGAAATTCGCTCGTGACCCGCTTGTTGATCATCTCTTCGATGGTTTGGAGTCCGCTGGCTCCCTGGCTGGAAAATAAATCCTCCAGCTTGAATTTGCGGATGTATTCACGCCAGATATTTACTACAAGGTGTTCAG